>JBDSQB010000017.1 GCA_039930045.1 Chthoniobacterales bacterium
ACGCGTCTCGCGTGTTCCCTTTTGCGTCTCGCGAAAGAGCTCGTCCCAGCCATCGGACGAGACGTCCGCTGGAACACGCGAGACGCGTGCGCTCCCGGGAAACTTCTGCTCCATATCCTTTCCAAAAAAACCCGCCTCAACATTTTCCCGCCGACGCTTGTCGAATGGAGCACATTGCCTGATTTTTCCCTCACCTCATGAAAAGATTTCTCCTCTTCGTCCTCCTGCTCGGCCTAGGGCTCGGCTATTTCTATTACCAGAAACAAGGTCAGCTCACGCGGCATTCCACCAACTGGCGGCCGGAGAAATTTACCCCCGCCGACAAGCCGAAGCTCGGGGAAGGCGACCTCGAGATCCTCTCGCGACTCGACTCGGAATACAAAAAACTCTCCAGCGCCGTCGTGCCGTCCGTGGTCAGCATCACCACGTCGCGACGCATCGAGCAGCAGCAAATCGACCCGCTGGAATTTTTCTTCGGACGCCGCCGCCAGGGACGCACCCGGCAGCAGGTGCAATCGTCGCTCGGCTCCGGCTTCATCGTCAGCAAGGAAGGCCACATCGTGACGAATAATCACGTGATCGAAAACATGGACGAGATCCAGGTGCAACTCGCCGACGGCCGCACCGCTCCCGCGAAAATCCTCGGAGCCGACCCCGTGACCGACCTCGCGGTGCTGAAGATCGAACTGCCAAACATCACGCCGCTCGCCATGGGCAACTCCGACGAAGTCGAGGTCGGCCAGCTCGTTTTTGCCATCGGCAACCCCTATGGATTGCAGGAAAGTGTGAGTCAGGGAATTATCAGCGCCAAAGGACGCAAGGCGACTTCCGACAGTATGGTCGAGGCGTTTCAGACCGATGCGGCGGTCAATCGCGGCAACTCTGGCGGGCCGCTGGTGAACATTCGCGGCGAGGTCATCGGCGTGAATAGCTCGATCTTTTCCGAGTCGGGCGGCAACCAGGGCATCGCGTTTGCCATTCCCTCGAACACGGTGAAAAACACAGTCGAAAGCGTCATTTCCCGGGGAAAAGTCGTGCGCGGCTACCTCGGCGTCACCATGCAAGTCGTCTCCCCCGAGCTTGCCAGCCAGGTGGGCGCGACCGGGCTCGATGGCGTGATCGTCGAGGAAGTGATGGACGGTTCGCCCGCCGACATCGCCGGGGTGCAGCCGGGGGACATCATTAAAAAATTCAACGGCAAGGAGATCGCCGACCCGGTGGCGCTGCGCAACAACGTCTCGCAAATGCCCATCGACTCGAAGGTCGAGTTGGTGGTGTTGCGCGATAATCAGGAGAAAAAACTGACCGCCAAGATCCTCGAGCAACCGGAGAATTACGCCGCGCTGGCGGCTCGTCAACGGCGGGCGCCCGCTCCGGTCAATCCGCGTTCGTCCGCCACTCCGAATGTGCCCGCACCGGCGCAGGCGATGGTCGGCATCGAAGTCGCCGATGCCGAGGATGGCGGCGGCGTGGTGGTGACGGCAGTGGATGAAAACACGCCTGCCGGTCGGAAGTTGAAGGAGGGCGACGTGATCCAGGAGATTAACCGCAACCCGATTCATTCGGTGGATGAATACCGCGCGCTGGTCAGCACGCTCGATCCGAATGCGAGTCAGGTCCTGTTCGTCGTGCGCGGACGCCAGAGATCGTTCGTGGTCGTGCCTGCCAGATAAAGAAAGATTGAGCGGGTTTCGCAGGTTTGCGATGCAGAAAGGGTCGTTTATTGAAATCCGGCCCAAATCTATTGAAATTGCGACGCAAACTATCGAAATTCGCGGCCAGTCTATTGAATTTCTAGTCGTGGCGATTGAACTTTGAGACATCGCTGTTGAAAATTCCCGCGCGTCCATTGAAAATTCTTCTGTCGCCATCGAAAATACTGGCAGCTCCATTGAAATGGAACTCGTGGCGATTCAAATGGGACGTGTTGCGATTGAAATTCGCGACGACTCCATTGAAATCGGCCCGCGTCCATTGAAAATTCCCTCGGCTCCATTCGATTTGGGTATGCTCGCCTGAATTTTGCCGATCTGGCGGCAGGAAATCGGGCTCGTCAACGGCGGTTTGCGCGTTTAATTCAGAGGGGTGGCTGCCAAACACCTGCGTCGTTCCTTCTGGCTGGCGGGGATTTGCGGCGGCATCGGGCTGCTCGTGATCGCGTTTTACTGGTCGCAATTTGTCACCATCGCCGTTCTGGGGCCACGTCTCGGAAACCAGCCCACTTTCATTCGGCTCTACACGTTTTGGCGGCACGTTTTCCCGGATATCCTGGTCTCGTGGGAGAACTCGACCAACGACCGGTTCGTTCGCATCGGGAAAAAAGCGCCTGTCACCGATCAGCTTGTCGCCATCGGAATCGACGACGCCTCGACTTCGATCAACGAGATTGATCTCCAAGATTTCGCCGGGGAAATGGACCCGGCGGGCAGCGATTATCGCGCGCTGGAATTGATGACTCACCCCTGGCCGTGGTCGCGCGAGGTTCATGCGCTGGTGCTGGATAAATTGGTGCGCGCCGGTGCAAAGGTGGTGGTTTTCGATTTGGTTTTTGGCAGCGAGACGACGGCCGATCCGGGCTTCAGGCTTATGCTGGAGAAGTACCGGGACCACGTCGTGGTCGGGAGCAATTTCGACAAATTGATCAAGCCCGACGGCCAGCAAACCTGGACGCAGACGATGCCGAGCGACTCGCTCATTCCGCAGACGACGCCGGTGGACGACCGGGTGGGTTTTGTGAATTACAGCGGCGAACTCGATGGCGTGGTCCGCAGTGCGCTATTTCGGACGACGCTGGAGATTTACAACGGCTATCGATTTGAGCCCGGACAGGAGATTTACCAATCGCTCGCCGCCCGCACGCTGGCGAAGGCGGGTTTGGCCGACAAGATTCCGCACGGACTCGGCGATTATCCGATTCATTTCGCCGAGCCGAATACACCGCGACTCCGCCCGCGTCCGATCTATCAGCTTTTCGTGCCGCGCTATTGGAGCCGCAACTTCAAGGACGGCGCGGTCTTCAAGGACAAAATCGTCATCATCGGCCCGTATGCGCGGGTGATGCACGACGAGATGCGCACGCCGTTCGATGCCGTTCCCGGCCCGCACATGCATCTCCAGGTGCTAAATGCGGCACTCAAAAACGGCTTCGTCACGCGCATTTCTTCCTGGGCCGCGACGCTCTTGATCGCACTGGCGGCGGCGCTGGCGTTTGCGATTAGCTGTGTTTTTCACAAACCGGTGCGGCAGTTTCTCTCGTTGCTGGCCGGGAGCGGCGGCTTCGTCGGGCTCTCGTGGATTTTCTATAACGAGTTCCATTGTTATCCGATCACCATCGCGCCCCTGCTCGCTCTGAACGGCGGCGGGATCGTGTCGATCGTTTACCAGTTCGTCGTCGAACAACTGGAGCGCGCCCGCACCCGGCGCACCCTGGAACGCTACGTCTCGCGCAATCTCGTGAGCGAGTTGCTGGACAATCCCGGCGAGTTTATGGGAGTCAAACGCACCCCGGTGACGGTCCTCTTTTCCGATCTGCGCGGGTTCACTTCGATGACGGAAAATGCCGACGCCGCCCAGCTCGTGGTCCAGCTCAATGAATATCTCACTGAGATGGTGAAATGCGTTTTTGCCCATGATGGCACGCTCGATAAATTCATTGGCGACGCCGTCATGGCTGTTTGGGGAAACGTGAAAAGCCACGGCAACGCGGAAGACGCCCGGCGTGCGGTGCTCTCCGCTCTCGACATGCGCGTGGCGCTGAAAAAACTGAACGAGCGCTGGCGGGCGGCGGGACTGCCGGAGTTTCGTTTCGGCATCGGCTTGAACCACGGCGAAGTCATTCGCGGCGACATCGGTTCGCCCGAGAAAAGCGAATTCACCGTCATCGGCGACCCGATCAACCTCGCGTCGCGCATGGAAGGTCTCACAAAAAACTACGGCATCGATATCCTCATCGGCGAGGACGTGGCGGGGCTGGTGCGAGATCGATTTGTCCTGCAAAGCATCGACCGCGTGCGGGTGAAAGGGAAAGGCGCGCCGACGGAAGTGTTCGCGGTGCATCAGCCTTCCGACGCGCCGATGCCCCCGAAGTTGGCGAGTTATCTGGATCGATTTGGCGACGCGATCCATCTCTATCGCGCGGGGCAATTCATCGAATCTCTTATTCATTTCACCGAGACTCTGCTGGAAAACCCGGGCGACCCGGTCTGCGAACTTTATCTAAGTCGCTGCGAGGCATTCATGGCGAATCCACCCGGCCCCGACTGGGACGGCGTCTTTACGATGAAGACAAAGTAGCCCGCAACTCCGCAAGCCGGGCTGCATGTTCCTCATCGCTCAAGACCGGAGTCCAAGTGATGTCTTCCGGCACATCGGGCAGCTCAAGCCAGCTCCGGCAACCACCATATTTCGACTCATCGGGAAATTGCCATGGGCGGCTCGCCTTCCAGACACGGAGAAAGGCTACATTCACGCCGTCAGACTGCATCGTTTGGCCCGGTTTGGGATCGTAAATAAAGCGGTCCTCCACCACCGCCGGTTGCAGGATGTGGTGCGGCTCGAGTTGCATCAGAATGGCGCGATCCGTGATCAGTTCCGTCCATTCCACCACGGCCCAGAGCTGAATGGTCACCAGCCCCTCCTCCAGCACCGGAGCAGGCGTCTCGGCCGGCAGCCGGGTCTTGGCGAGTTGCTCGTGAAAGAGTGTCGGATAGAGAACGAACGCATCGTGCTTGAAGCGAAACCCGTCGCGACCCTCCGCGATCCCGCCCTTGCGAAGGATGAGACTCGTCGTCCCATCCGCCAGCGCCGCGCAAACCAGCGCCCATTCCTTGAATCCGTTCGTCATATCGCATGATTGACGCAGTTTCCCTTTCGGTGCAACCTCCTCAACGGATGAGCCCCTGCTTTTTCGTTGTAAATTTATGGCGCTAAAAATCGACCTGCACTCTCATTCCCATTATTCGGGCGACGGCGTGAGCAGCCTGGAGGACATGATCGCCTCCGCCAAACGCAAGGGTCTCCAAGGTTTCGCCATCACCGACCACAACACGTGCGACGCCGTCAAATACCTCATCGACAAAGGCTTGATGCGCGAGGACGGCCTGCCAGTAAATAATTTTCTGATCATTCCCGGAGTCGAAGTCACCACCGCCGAGGGCCACCTGCTTTGCATTGGAGCCACCCTGCCCTATCTCAAAGGCAAACCGGCTCTCGACGTCTGTGAACTCATTCACGAGGCGGGCGGCCTGGCCATTCCGCCGCATCCGTTTGATCTCTTTCGAGCCGGGATTCGGTCCAATGTGCTCGATGTTTTGCCGATCGACGCACTGGAGGTTTTCAACGCCGCCAGCACGCTGAAGCGCTACAATCACAACGCCTTTGCCTACGCCCAAGCCCGCAAGCTGCCCATGACCGCCGCCAGCGACGCGCACCACGAGGCCGCCATCGGCACCGCTTACACCATCCTGAAGACCACCGATTTCTCCGTAGCGGGGATCATTGAGCAGATTACCAAGGGCAACGACCTCAACCAGAGCTATCTGACTCCCAAGGAGAACTTCAAAAAGACCTGGGGCAACTGGTTCCGCTTTCGCAAAAAGAAAAAATACGAAGGCAGTGGACGCGCCTAGCGCCGAGATGCCTCCGGGCATGCGGCACGGCTATCAGTTCGCCTTCTGCAACGCGATCAACTTCCAGATCGCCACCGGCACGCCGGTCATCCTTTACGCCAAGAGCCTCGGCGCTTCCGCCACCGTCCTCGGTATTCTCTCGGCGCTTCTTTCTCTCTTCACTTTTCTCCAGCTTTTTGCGGGCGGATACCTTGCGAAATTCGGCTACCGGAAGTTCATGCTCGGGGGCTGGGGCCTGCGAACGACCATGGTATTCGCCTTGTCCGTCGTGCCGCTGCTCAGCTTCATCGACGCACCCACCAAAGTCGCTCTCGTCCTCCTGTTGCTCGTTGTTTTTGCCATTATGCGCGGCATCGCCATGGGAGTCTGGCTCCCTTGGATTACCGAATTGCTCCCGGTCAATCAGCGGGGAGCCTATCTTTCCCGTGAACAAATGTCCGTTCACAGTGGCAGTCTCGCAGCCCTCGGATTCAGTGCCATCACCCTGCAATTCCTCCCCCACCCGGCTCGTTATTCCGTGGTTTTTCTGCTCAGCGCCTTCGCCGGCGTCACTTCGCTTTTTGCCCTGCGGAAAATGCCCGATGCCGAAATGGGAAATGCCGTCAGCACGTCGTCGCACCCCGTTCCGTGGAAGGCCATCGTCCAGTTTCCCCCTTTCCAGAAGCTCCTTCTCTTCACCGGATTCTGGTGCGTGGCCACGAGCAGCCTGGGCACGTTCACCGTCGCCTACACCCGCGAAAGCCTCCATTTTCCTGAAAGTCGCATCATCTATCTGTCGCTCTGCACCTTCGCTGGCGCACTCGCAACGCTCCCTTTTACCGCGCGCCTTTTGCATCAGGTGGGAGCGAAGAACGCCCTGCGCCTGAGCACGTTTCTCACCGCCGTCACCGTGGCCGGCTGGCTCGGCCTCGCGGCCAACATTCTGCCCGGCACTTGGTGGATGGTAGCCCTCCTCAACGGCCTTTTTGGCATGACGACCTCAAACTTTGCCGTCGCCAACGCCACTCTCGCCATGGGCGTGATGCCCCCGATGGGCCGCAACCATTTTTTCGCCCTCTTCACCGTGACCACCAGCGCGCTGACCGGGTTTGCGCCGATCTTTTTCGGCATTTTACTCGACGCCTTCCGGCAAACGGCGGGTCAGATCGGCGCGTGGTCGGTCAACCACTACTCGCTCTATTTCCTCCTCATCGCCGCGTTGATCCTCGTCACTACCCTGCTGGTTTCGGTCCTGCACGAGCACGAACTGGGAAAACTCAACCGCCGCGACTTCGCCATTTTCGGGAGTTTGCGCCGTTTGGGACGCCTCTTTGGCCGATAACACTGCAACTCGCGGCTTTCCATTCCAACCACGCCCAGGGTCGGTTTGCAGGCGCTGGAAGGCCGCCCGAGAGCCGTGACTTACAACCGGTGCGAGAAATCGTCTCCCGGCTTCACCGATTTTACAAACGCCACGAGCAGGGCGATCACTTTTTCCACGTCGTCGAGGCTCGCCATTTCCACGATGCTGTGCATGTAGCGCAATGGCAGACTGATGAGTGCGCTGGGAACGCCGTCGCGGGAATTGAAGATCACATCGGTGTCCGTGCCGCTGTAACGCGAGCTGCTTTCGTGCTGGATCGGGATGCCCGCAGCCTCGGCGCACTCCAGCAGGCGCGCGATGACGACGGGGTGATTGCAAGTCCCATGCGTGATGGACGGGCCGCCGCCGAGGACGCATTCGCCATGGACGGCCTGGTCGATGCCCGGGGTGTCGGTGGCGTGGGTGACGTCGAGCACGATGCAAATATCCGGCGCCAGCCGGTGGGCGATCATGCGCGCGCCGTTGCCACCGATCTCCTCCTGCACGGCGTTGACGGCGTAAACGGTGGACGCCAGCGAGCCGCGCTCAGCCGCCAGCCGCTCGAAGACTTGGGTGAGAATGAAACCGCCGATGCGGTTGTCGAGGGCGCGCCCGACGATGCGGTTTTTGCCGAAGGGCAGGGCCGAGTCGCTGTAAACCGCCGGGTGGCCGACGCGGATGCCGAGTTCCTTGACCTCGTCGGCGTTGCTGGCCCCGATATCGACGTAAAGCTCGTGAATCTTCGGCGCTTTTTCGTCGGACAAATCTTTCCGCAGATGGATGGCGGTGTTGCCGATGATGCCGAGGACGGGGCCTTTATCGCCGAGGAGTTGCACACGGCGTCCCCGGGCTGTGGCGGTGTCGGAGCCGCCGACGCGGTCGAGGCGCAGGTAGCCTTCCTTGGTCACTTGCTTGACGATGAACCCGATCTCGTCGGCGTGCGCCTCCAGCATGATGCTTTTTGACTGAGACTGGCCCTGACTCGGCTGGCCATCGAGTGTGGCCCAGGTGGTGCCGTAAACGTCGTTTTCCACCGAGTCGGCGAAGGGTCGAATGTAACCCGCCCATTTCCGCTGGCCGGGCATTTCAAACCCGGTCGGGCTCGGAGTGTCGAGGAGATCGTAAAGAAAGTCGCGTGCGGCAGGTGTCATCATGGGCGGGACCTTAGCTCACGAACCCTCGCGAATCGACTCGGAAAAGCGGGATGATGTCTGGGGGAGTAGCGTTTCCAGCGGATGATTTACCGCAGGTGGCTCGGGTATTTTCCAGCGTTCACCAGCGCCTGGATGCTGGCGACGGTTTCGGCCTTGTCCTCGGGATAGGTGATGCCGAACCAGGGCGAACCCGACGGGCGCACGCGGCAGGTGGCTTTGCCTTCCTTGATGAGCACATCGACCGCTGTGGGAATGTAAAACTCGGCCTTCGGATTGCCGATGTTGTCCGCGAGGAAATCGCTGAAGAGCCGCCAGAGATCGTCCAATACCTCAGCGCCGAAGCCCCACATGTTCATGGAAACGACGTCATTCGGGTTCAATGGCACGGGCGTCCCGCTGTCGAGGGCTTGCGCGCCGCCGGCACCGTCGGGTTCGATCTTGGTCAGCTCGACGACATCGCTGAGGTTGCCCGCCGCATCGACCTGGCAAAGACCGCGCGAGACGGTACCGTTGGGCGAGAGGGTTTTCAGGAGGTTAAATCCGACGAGGCACTGGGTGTTGAGCGGGAGGGTGCGGAGGTTGTCGGCGAGGACGCGATAGGAGTCCTCCCCGTAGAAATCGTCGGCATTGATGACGCCAAAGGGGCCGCTAATCACCTTGCGCCCGGCGAGGACGGCGTGCGAAGTGCCCCAGGGTTTTTTGCGATCTTCAGGAACGGAGAAGCCCTCGGGCAGGTCGGTCATTTCCTGAAAGACGAAATCCACCTGCAAGTCCGGCGTGAGAAACTCCGCAAAATGCTCGCGCAACGGCTGCTCGAGTTCGGGTCGAATGACCATGACGACGCGATCAAACCCGGCGCGCAGCGCGTCGAAGATCGAGTAATCGAGGATGACTTCGCCATTCGGGCCGACCGGAGCGATTTGTTTAAACCCGCCAAACCGGCTTCCGAGGCCGGCGGCGAGAACGAGGAGCGTAAGGGGTTGTGACATAGGGATGGGTGAAAGGGAGAAATGATGCCTCGCCGCAGCAACTGAGTAAAGCTTCGAGAGAAGTTGCCGCTCGTTTCAGGTAGCGATTGCTGCTGCGAGCCTCCAAGGCTTGGTATCAGGAATCCGCGGAATCAGCTTCAACGATGCCCTTGCCCATCGGCCAACTTAAGAGCTTCTCTGTAACTTTGCTCTGGAGTGCTGCTTAGTAAGCCCTCGCGGCGGGCGCGGAGAGTATTTGCATGTGCTTGACGTAAGCCTGCAAGGGACCCGCCAGTTCCGTCGGCAAAGCAAGCGGGCTCGTGGGAGGAGTGCCGTATTGGTAGGTGCGCTTTTCATGCCCAAACTGCACGAAAACGGGAAGCCGGGTTGCGAGATCAATGCAAGCCGTCGCCGCCACCATTACTTTATCCGCGTGCGGCTGCCCGAAGTCCTTTGCGATCTGGATATCCGCTTGCTCATCGACCTTGGCCCTGACGCTCAGGGGACTGACAGTTCCGTTGAAAATGATGCAGTCATTCCCTTGGTATTTGACGATGCCCGAATACGTTTTTTGTGAGAGCCAGTCGAGACCTGCAAAATCAGTAGAGGCGAAATTGATGGAGAAAATGTCGCCGCCTCCGTAGTCGGAACAGATCGTGGGATTGGAGGTGCCGGGAGCCTGCACAATTCGCGCACCGGAATAGTGCCAGATCTGACGCCGCTGCCCGTTCGCTTCGACATTTTGCTCAACAATCGTGGTGCCAGTCTTCACTACCGTCGAGACACTCAACACAGGCTCATTCTCCTTTTTACCGCCTTCGCCGGTTGTAGCGGTTGCGGAAGGTGCCGTCTGCTCAATAACGTGCCCCTTGAATGTAACGGTCCATGTTGAGAAATCGGGAGCCCTCTTCAGCAAAGGGCCGGAAGGCAAAGGCGGAAGACTGGGCATGGGGGTCGGTGCCTGGCCCATTACGAAAGATGCCCAACCGAAAATAAGCGTGAGAGCGACTTTAGTTTTCATTCTTTTACCACTTCAATTTGCTTGTCGATGACCTGGCCGGTCAGCCGGTCGATTGCCACGTGAACCCAGTAGCGTTGCTCGCCTTCGACGACGAATTTGTCGAGAGCAGTGGCCGATTGCGGATAACGTCCGGTCTGAGCCACCACGTCGATCATCAAGTTCCAGACCCGCGTCTGTCCGACACTCGCCAAGGCCCGGATCGGAGCCTCTCGGAAACGCTGAACCTGGCTCATGCTCGTTTTCAGCGAGGCATTTGAGATGCTGACGTAAGCGTCGCCAAGCGTTCCACCTGATGGAGTCGCAGTAGCGCCGCTAAATCCGATGTAAGATTGCTGTCCATCTTTGTATCCATCGATTCCGGAATTAAACGGCAAATCTATTCCCCACTTATTGGCGGAATTGCTCGGTTGATACGATGCAATCCCATAGGTGGTTCCCGACGCAGGGACAGCGCTCTTCCATTTACCTATGAGCTCGGAGACATTCTGAAGCGGGCCGTAGTTGATGGTATCGGCTGTGCGCGCGGTGAGCGCGGTTCCAATGGCTGTGGATAATGTTGGTGCAACCGAGCCAACTGTGGCGTCCGTCACCTTCGGATCGTCAACGTAGGCACCGGCGACGATCGCCGCCAGAACGGGAGCTTGGCGTGTGTTGAGATTTACCTTGCCGGCAATGAGGCCATTCGAGTCGCTTGTTTCATTGATGCAGAACAGATCGAGCAAGGCTGCGTCTCCGCTCTCCGGCGTGAAGAAATCGAGGTTCTTCCAAGGCACATCGCGGAAGACGTAGCTCAGCTCTGCGACCGTCCGGAAAGGACGGTGGAGCAACAACGGACGGCTTTGGGACTGGGTGAATGGTGTTTTGCTGGCCGGATACACCGACGGAGAGCCGGAATATCCATTGATGCTCGATGTCGGCAATCCCACGGGAGTAGTCGCGCTGTTGCCGCTGCTGGAGGGCACATAAGCTCCTGTCGCGCGGCGAACCACACCGTCTGCGTCGGCATAGTAGCATGGCTGGACGTCCGCCTCGCCGGAGATTGTCTTATAGAAAGGAGCGCTGGGATTATTCTGCGCATACATCCCCGGAGCGAACATGTAAATGTCCATCACCCGACCACCGTTATTGTCCAGGATTGCAGGGACAGTCCACCCGGCAGAAAAGGAAGGATATGGGATGTCTTTCGTGCCGAAGGGGAGGCCCAGAAGGGTTTGGTTGTTACCGGGCCGCCCACCTAGAGGCTGGTTGGCTAAATCCAGATTGGCAAAGCCAAAGCCAACGGAGTTATCCTGCCGAATAGGATAAGTGATCCCAACAGTCGTCGTTGCCCCGGTTGATTCGAATATCCAACCGGTATCGGCTGGGGCCTTGCCGAACGCCGCGCCGGATTTCGCGCCATTAAAAGTATCCATGATTAATCCGAATCGCGCGGTGCGCGGATCGATGGCGGAAGCCCAGCTATAGGCATTCCATCCGTCCGCGCCTTTGACTACACAGGAGGAAAATCCTGGGCCGGCGTTTTGATTCCAGTTATTTTGAAAACTGGTCAGCCCACAACTCGTCCGTCCATACTTCATGTCATAAGTAATCCACGTGCCACTGCCGGCGGGATACTCATATTGAAGGCGATAAGTAAAATAGACCCGGTTGTCCCCGGTTCCTTGGGCGAGGGCGATATAGCCGGTTGAGGAGTAAACAGTGGTAGTAGGAGCCGGGGCTGGGAAAGAAAACGCCAGAGGCATTGGTCCCAAAACGAGGGGAGCCAGGTCGGTTCCTTTCGGAATCGACGAGCCGGCAAGAGGATTATCGTCGATGGATTTGATATTCGCCGCAGGGTTTGCGCCGCTCAGCGCGCTCACCCGCGTCGCATTTCCGGGGGCAGTGGTATCGAAAATAAGCGTCGGCTCGCGATAGAGTGTGCCATTACTGTCGTTGAACGTCACGGCATCATAAATAGCCGTTCCGGGCCCTCCATTGAGTATATCAGCGCTCTTTCCCACCGCCACGTCGCTGTCTGTTGAATACTTTGCGTTGGGAGGTCCCAATCCATCGCTGCTGACGGCGCTGGCCGTCGTGCTTTTGGAACCTGCCGCAAAACGACAGATCTGCAGATCACCACTGCCGGGGGGTGACAAGGGATCATTGCTGTCGATGACGACTCTGAATTTTGCCGGGCGAAGGACGCCTGGCGTGCCATTGGGATCATACGGATTCCACACGCCCGGAACCTGGACGATATAGGCATTTCCGGGCTCGGTAAGCGTCACCAATTGCGCTGTCGGGGCTTGATGGGGCGAACCGTCAACAGCCTGGTTGCCGCCCAGTGGGTGTGCCGGAGCCGGTGCCAGCGTTCGGATCACGCCATTGAAAACGTAGTTAAGATAAGGAAGATCAGTGACCCCTTGGAATTCCCACCCAGTCTTGCCGTCAAAGGAGCGGCCGCTAGCATCGTCGAAAGCAATTCGAATCGGATAACTCGTCGGATTGATTTCACTTAGAATGTTGGCCCCAATTTGAATGACATGATAATCCACCGAGCTATCGAAAGCGTAGCGCAGGTTAAGCGGAATTTGCGAACCATTAACATTATAGCCATTTGGAACGGAGGAAACGTCGGTTCCCGAAGTCGTAGCTGCTTTACCAAGTGACCCGACAGAAATCCCGGCTTTGAGCAGCTCAAAGAAATTGGGCTCGCGCCCAGAATCCTGAACATACTTGGTGGAATCCGCAGCCGAAACACTGGCAGGCCTGCCGACGAACTTGATAATGCGATTGGACGCCGCCGTGCCTCTATGGATGTCGTAAGTCCACCTGCTATTCGTTAAGTCCCAAGTCAGGCCGAAATAATTCTGAATATTTGTAGCGGTGCCTTGCTGGAGATAAGTCCAGGGAATGCCATTGTTAATAATCGCCTGGATATCCGCATCGCTCTGAGTCCGAGATGCGCTAGGACCTTTGTAAGTGATCCAGGCAAGGCGTTGGAGGGAAAAACGTTTTTTGACAAACGGTTCGCCTACGACAGCATTATCTCCAAACCCGGTTGACTTCGACGAGTCGTATCGCTGAAAAGTCGTCGTTGCTCGGACTGCGGGGAAGCTCGGGTTGATGAGTTTGTCACCGCCGACAGTATTGTTGCCGCCGAGATTTGCAGCAAGGACGACCGGGGCTGTGCTGCTCGGCAACTGCACGGGCGAAATATAAGAAGGCTGGTTAATGTCGCGGCTAAAGTGGGTGAGATACTGAAGAGGGGATGAACTCCCCGAAGGGCTAAGAACGCGGCGAAGTGCGAGAAGTTCTTGCCGACTTGTGATTAGTTGGTCTGTCCGCTCTTTCCAGACTGCGGTATTTACTTTCAAAAAACCTGAGTTGTTCGATAAAACCAAATTGAAATAGTCCGCTCCCGCTGTTGCTGGAAACGTTGCTGCGGTAAATCCGGAAAATGCCCCACCCATTTTTAAAGAGGCGTAATTTCTCCAACCGACTAAATCATTAACAAAGCCGGAAGAGGTGGTCGTGAGTCCGATTTGGGCTAAGTCGGCGTAAGCCAAGGAGGATTTGCTAGCAGCCTGCGTTGTAGAACTTATGGAAGGGTAGCCAGCGACGTTCAAGTCGAGGAGTCCACCTTCGTCGTAAACCGCATAGGCGTATCGCCCCACCACTTTTGGAAAATCGGTGGTGGTAATCGTTTTGGGACCTTCTGTAGAAGTAACGAAGACCCAGTCTGGCGGGACAAAAGCTGCTGCCGGAGTAGTGTCAGTAGGAGTTCCGGGAGTTAATTGAGGAATAAGATAATGCTTGTTCCAGCGCGCAAAACTAATCTGTCCCTTTTTTGCCACAGTCGTTGCATCCACTGGAGAAGAACTAAGATCCACGGCGCGGCTCTTGATTCCCGGGCTAGCCATCGTATCTGATTTAACACTTCGACGAACCAAGTTAGGGATTGGATCGACACCTGCAACTAGCGCCGGATTTCCACTCCTTGCAGGCAGCATGTTTGCCGCCGCAGTGGGGACATAGAGTGGAATGTTTCCTGCGGGTGTGGGGGAAGACCCGGCGACGATCTCTTGCTTGAGATCGCCGATAATGATGTCGGCGGCACTTTGGGCAAAGGTATCGGCGTTGCCGCCATTATAGCTGCTGTTGGAAAGCTGGCGGTCGGTCATCGAGCGCGAAAAATAAGCCACGACCAGCCCTGTGAGCAGGACGATGAAGCAGAGGATGATGACGAGCGCCACGCCTTGCCGCTGACGCTGGGCAGAAGAATGAGAGGAAGCTTTCATGGATGGGCGGAGGTGGGGGAATTCAGATAAAAAGTGCGGCCATAAACACGGATGGCAGACGCTGCCACACGGGGAATGGCGCTGGCGTTCACGGCGGCCTGCCATTGGGCCTCCAATTCACCGGGTTTAAGAGTAGTGGAGAAGTCGTTCATCTGGTCGGCGAGGGTTTTTAATTGGGTATCAGTGACCAGGACGCGGCTTTTTGGGTCGATCACCGCGATCGCGACACCGATGGCCGCGACATCCTGAAGGCCGTTGATACTTGTGTGACTGGCTCGGGTATCCCAAGGCGTGTCGCTAAGGATGGAGGCATTGGCTCCCTGGCCTTTTAAGACATAGTAGTATTCGAAGCGAAAGACTTGCGGCCCGATTTGTTCATAGTCTCCTTGTGGATCGTCCGTCATGTTAGCGGCTTGAGGCCAGGCTGGAGCATAAACGGCAGCTACAGGGCTGGGCGCAGGCGATGGGATTGGCAATGGAGCCGCGAGCGGAATAGGCAGGAAAACGACTGGCGTGTCTGTGGCAGAGACTCCATTCCAGACGAGCCCTTTGCCGAGGCGCTCCAGCCGGAAGGAGGTAGTATTTTTTCGGTAAGCCACCAGTGACACTGGGCTTGGAGAACCGTTGCTCGGATAGTACCCTGACACCTCACTATAAAAAGCGAGTTGGTCGTCGCTGTTTTTCTGATCATTCGAGGCCGGGCGTCCCTTTAAATAATAATCAACGTCCGAGCGTTTTACCATGGCTCCAATATCCATGCTCATGCGGTCCAGCAAAGCGCGAGCCGCAGCATCGGTATCCATGTGCTTGTTGCCCAGGTTAATGACCGTGGTCGTCGCACTAAAGAGTTGCATGATCAAAACCAGCAGGATGGTCAGGACCGACATCGAAACTAAAACCTCCACCAAGGTGAAGCCCGCGCCTCGGCTGGAGTTAGAGGGGATTCTTTTCATCTCAATTGCGGTCTAACGCGGCAAATGCCTGCACAAATCCATTAGGGTTACCCGTGGAGGGATCAATCGCGGGTGGCCAGCTTACTTTGATATTGATCCCCGTGGCCGATCTGACTCCTGAGCCTGCAGGAGCTGCTAGAAAATTTAATGTGGTGCGATATCGACCCAGATTGGCCGAGGCGACTTGCTTGCGATCGCTGTCAAAATACAAGGTTTGGGTCGCAGGCGAGTTGCTGGCCGGAATGGAAATGGAATAGAGACTGGATGTGGCCGCAGTGCCTGGAGGAGAAGTCGGCGGAGTGGCGCGCAGATCGGAAACGACTGTGGCTATAATCGCGTTGGCCGAAGTTTGCTCCACGGCAGATTGATTGCTCTTCAGGGCTACAGGCAACAAACCAAAGATGGCCATCAAGCAGAAGCCGGCAATGCCCACGGCGACAGCGACCTCGACCAGGGAGAACGCAGAAGTGCGTTGGAAAAATTTGTGGTTCATCGGCGATAGATCTTCACGTTTCCAGCAATGCCAGTGAATTGAATGGCCACCACGTTTTTACTGGCAGTGTCCGGTATGATGCCGTGGGTAGGAATGATGCCGATTTCCGCACAACGCTTGGGAGTATAGGTGCTATTGATTTGAGCCTCGCCACGCGGGTTAAATCGAATCGTTTTGTAGAAGGTATATCCCTGGGAAACAAAGGGACGGCGAGTGACTTCAGTTCCCTCACTGCTGATGCGCGTCTGGCTACTAAACGGACCTTGCAAAGTGTTGTTATACGGAAGCGAAGAACGGCTCCCCAAGGCATTAGGATCTTGAGTAGGATCCGGGGCGCCGATATCCACCAGATGAATGTTCTCGAGTTTAATATTTTTGTTAATTTGATAGAACCTTGTTGGGTCAAGAACAGAAGTTCCACTCACACTATCATTAACAATAGTCGTGCCATCTTTGGAGGCAATGGCGGCCATGATGACTCGCCCTTTGCCAGGGTAGGGTGGAGTCGGACTTGGCGTGGCGGGAAGAGCTGAAAGAGCCGTATTGTTCTCTTCGTAAAAGCCGACCCATGTGTAGGTATTGTTCGCCAAGGCGAAGGCGCGTGCATTCTCAACCAAACCGGAAATATCATAGGCCGCACTGGTCACATCACCAGCTCCCTTTAATTTGAGAAGGGTTGGACCCGCCAACGCCATGATCAAGATAACGATCGCCAACACAGCGAGCAATTCGACCAGCGTGAATCCAGGAATTTTACGATGGCAACGATCTGGACTCACCACGCTGCGAAGACAATGCTGCGCCAATCTTGCCTGGGGGACATTTTTCACATCCAAAATCTATGTCTTTACATTATAGATACAAGTCGCAAGTGAATTACCCGGTTAACTCATCTTATGGTGGTTAAAAAGTGTCGCGGCTTCTATACATTTCTCTTAGTTACAGTGATCTCCCCTAACAACGTGTCTCCCCTTATCCATGACCGCTAGTTCTTCGACGGCATCGTCCCACCAGCCTTATGTGGCTTCGCGCCAGGAAATTTTCGCTTGGGCCATTGGTGGCATCGCGACCAATGTCCTCATCTGCCTCTATGGGCAGGCCATGAATTTCTTCACCGTCGGCTTCGGCTGGAGCGCGGCGGTGGTCGGCACCGCCATGGCGTTTCCCCGGATCATCGACGCCATCATTGATCCCTTCATGGGGCAGCTTTCCGATAAAACCAACACCCGATGGGGCCGACGCAAGCCCTTTCTCGTTATCGGCTCCGTCCTCGCCAGCCTCTTCATTTTCGCTCTTTGGTGGGGCGACAGCAGTTGGAGCAAAAACGCCCAGCTCGCCTATCTCGCCATCCTGGGCACCCTCTTTTACATTTCCTGGGGCGTTTACGCGATGGCTTGGACGGCACTCGGCTATGAGTTGACCGACGACTACAACGAGCGTTCCCGCATCGCCGCGTTCTCCGGCTATTTCACGACCGGCGTGCTGCTTCTCAACGCCTGGACCTACTGGTTTGCCTTGCGCCCGATTTTCCACCATGGCGTGATCGCCACGATCCGGGATCTATTCTCACGAGGAATGGATTTCGCCCATATGAACGGCGTTCTCGCGGCAGCCTTCAAGACCGTCCAGGGCGCGCCAGCCAATGAGGTGAACGGCATCCGCTGGATCGCCGGCGTCGTCGTTCTGGCCGCCCTCGCCTCCGCCTTTTACACCACGCGAAACTGCACGGAGCGCTTCAAGCAAACAGCCAAACTCAACCACACTCCCATCCTCACGGCTCTGGGAGAGACCTTCAAAAACCGGCCGTTCGTCGTCCTGATGCTCTATAAATTGTTCCAGCTTTTCGGGGAACGCGTTTTCCAAGGTCTCCTCTTCTACATCGGCATCTATTACATCTTCAGCGGCGACAAAAATGCCGCCGGCGCACTCACGGGCAACGCCGGTCTCTACGCCTGCATCCTCGGCTTCTGCGTGCTCCCGCTCATCCGCCCGATCAGCGTGAAACTCGGCAAACGCGCCGGGCTCATTATTCCATCGCTGATCGCCCTCATGCTGCTGCTCTGCCAGCCGCTCCTCCTCACGCCCGCGCACCCGTGGCTTTTCCTTGTGCCGCTCCTCATCCTTTCGCCGCTCTCGGTGATCAGCGCCACCATGATGAACGCCATTGTGCCCGACATCTGCGACCTCGATGAAATGGAGCATGGCGAACGCCGCGAGGGCCTTTTCACCTCCGTGATGGCCTTCATGAACAAACTGGAAATCTCCCTTTCCGTGCTCATCGTCGGCTGGCTGGTCAACTTCTCCGGAGTCGATCCTAAGACCACCTTCCAGCACCCGGAGGTCTTGCAAAAACTCCTCTGGCTCGCCATCGGGCCCGGCATTTTCTTCACCTTCTGCGCCCTCGTCATGTCGTGCCTCTTTAAGCTCAACGAGGAATCCATGAACGGCGTCCGCAAGGCTCTCGAAAACCGCCGCGCCGCCAAAGCCAAAGAAACCGTAATGGCCTGAGACACTCCGGGCCAGCGAACCGCCGCCAAATTCGAGTTGCATTCGACTCAGCCGGGCAGCCCTGCAAAAAAGGATTGCAAACCCCGGTGAGCCCCTTATTTTCTCGCTCGATTTTACCCACTCAATTTATGGCAGACCTAGCGAACAAATACGAAGACAACGTCACCGGCAAATACTACGTGGACGACCAATGCATCGACTGCGATCTCTGCCGCGAGACCGCACCGGCCAACTTCACCCGCAACGACGACGGCGGCCATTCCTACGTGCATAAGCAGCCCGAGACTCCCGAGGAGGAGGCGCTCTCCAAGGAAGCCATGGAAGGCTGCCCGGTCGAGGCCATCGGCAACGACGGCGTCTAACTCCCGCTCACATGAAAATTTGAAACCCTCATTCCTTCGGGAAATGGGGGTTTTCTTTTGCCGATGAATCCGAAATTGCGCGCCGAACTGCTGGCGGACTTCCGCGGTTATTGGGAACCCAAGAAACGTCCCGACCGCTGCGTCACCGTGGGCAATGTTCTCGGGCCGCTCATGAAAAAACTCGGCCTCGGCGACCGGCTCGACGAGGCGGAAATCACCCGCACGTGGGGCGAGCTTGTCGGTGATTTCCTTGGAAGTCACTCGAAGCCGCACCGGCTGAAGGACGGCGTGCTCTGGGTCCGGGTCATCCAGCCGACGCTGCTCTACGAGCTCGACCGCGTCTGGAAACCCGAGGTTTTGCGCAAGCTGAAGGCCAAATACGGACCCAAGAAAATTAAGGATGTGCGTTTCTGCGCCGGATGAAATGGAACTTAGCGGATATCGTTCGTGGGCTTGAAGTCCTTGTCGTAAACGTTTGTGTCGCGCATCGAAGTCACCACAGGCAGAGCCTTTTCCAATGAGGGCGACGAGGTTTTTGACAGAACGTTTTTGCCGGACGCGTCACATACGTCGAGAATCCAGCCGCCGTATTTGTAGCCGAATCGCGCGTCGGTCGTGTCATAAGCGGTGTCAAATTCATCTGTGGTGAATTCTTTTTCCGTGCGTGGAGCGAGTTTCAGATCGAACGAGCCGCGGCCCAGCAGCTTACGATGTCCCCTGTAAAGAATGCTGTCGGCAAAAATAAAGACCGTGGCTTTCAACGGCTCCGTGGCGAGCTGCGGATCGGTGTTCGAGATTTTTGCCTTCAAACGGATGTGGTCGATTTTATCGTCGTAGTCGCCTCCCTCGATGCGGCTTCGGCGAAGACGGACCATTTCGACCAGCAGCTTTGATGGAGCTATAAAACCGGATGGTTTTACAGGGGCGGATATTGTGGAAACGGAAGTAGCTGCCGTCCTTCCGGGAGTGCTCGCGGCATTCAAATTCGTTTTGCCAATCATAGTCGCGACGGGGGCCACACCCTCTGCGGCAGGACGCAGCTTTTCGGCACGTGCCAGCAGATCGGTGGAGGTCGCCGGGATGGTGGTGGGGGTGTTGTTGAAGCTCACTTCAAGACCTTGGAGGGTCGGGCGGATGACTTGCACGACGGAGCCGGCAGGCCTCGTTGCGGCTCCCACTATTTTACCATCCAGCATTAGCGGAAATTGGGCGGGCCTAGTGAGCACCACTTCCTTGGGCCAAAGAGATCGATCCCGCACCACATCCGACAAGGTCAGTGGAGCGCGCGCGATAGGTGTCGGTGTGGCAATGGGAGTCGGAGTCTCCTCCACGCGAGGCGTTTCTTCCGGCGTCGGAGTCGGAGAAGCCTCGAGAATCGGTTTTTCGATGATCGGCACCGGTGTCGGCGTCTCCTCAGATGGCGGAACAGATGGTTGCCGGGTGCAAGAAGTAAAAAAAAGGCTATTCGCCAATAACAAAGCCAACCATGGAAGCCCCTTTCGATAATCACCGACAAGTAGCTTACTGATCATGAAAGAACGTTTATAGCCCGCGATTGATACGAACAAGTATTAGTTGAAATCTCTCCTGCTGATTTGGGTGTCAAAATTCCTGCGACCCATAGGATTTGCGTCGTATTTTCCCTTTGTCATAAACACGATGCAGGCATGATCAAAAACGTCATCCTCGATTGGTCCGGCACGGTGGTGGACGATTTGCGCCCGGTCGTCCAGGCGACCAACGCCGTCTTTGCTGAGTTCGAGTTGCCCTCGATCACGCTGGAAGAATTTCGCGCCGAATTCTGCCTTCCGATGGATCCGTTTTACGAAAAACGCATGTCGGCACACTCGATGGACGTCATCAATGAGGCCTATCACCGCCACTTCGTCCCCTTCGCCGAGGCCGTCGAACCGCTGCCGAACTCGCGCGCCTTCCTCGAATTTTGCCAGAAAACGGGCCGCCGCCTTTTCGTTCTCAGCACCATCAGCCCGAGCCATTTCGAGCATCAGGCGGGCAAATTTGGCTTCACGGAATTTTTTGAGCGGAGTTACACCGGAATCATCGACAAACGCCACGAGATCGGAGAAATCCTCCGCGTTCACGGGCTTCAGGCGCACGAGACGCTTTTCGCTGGCGACATGGTCCACGATGTCGCCACGGCGCATCACGCCGGAGTGCTGGCCGTCGCGTTGCTCAGCGGGTTTGACGATCACGCCAAGCTCGCCGCCGCCGGTCCCGATGTCATCGTTCGTGACCTCGGCGACCTGCAAATCCTCATGGAATCCATCGGAAATGAGCGGAGTTGCATTCGTATCGACGGCCTGCAAATTGACGCCCGCGTCGGCGTGCCTGACGAGGAAATCGCCCATCCGCAGCGCCTCCTCCTCGACATTGCGATCCAACCCAAATCACTTTTTTCCGACATGCGCGACGACGTTTGCAACACCGTCGATTACGCCGCCGTCTGCGAAGCGATCCGCCATTTTGCCACGAGCAGCCAATGGCGTCTCATCGAAACTCTCGCTGCGGATGTGAGAAAACAAATCCTGACTTTTCCCAACGTCGCCTCCGCCCGCGTGAAAGTCCGCAAATTCATTCTGCCCTACACCGAGCAGGTCAGCGTGGAAATTTAACCTTTTATGAGCCATCGAAATACGACCGTTTTGTTCAAAAACCTCCTCGTCTCCCTGCGCGATGACAACCATTCGCAGTTTCTAGCCGACGCCGACTCGGGATTTCGAAGTGCCATCACCGCTGAAATCTTCGGGCGCGTTTCTGCCGATCTTCAGCCCCGATTAGCCTCTGGCTGCGATGAGATTTTTCTGGGCGAACTCCAGGATCGCGGCGCTCAAGTTTTTATCTGGAAACTCTCTTTCAGCGATGGCGGCGACGATCTGCTCGCCAGAATGGGCGTGCGGGAAAGCAAAGTCAGCGGCTTTAAGATCACCTCTGCATTCGCCTGAAACTCCGCTCTAAACGGCTGTTGCACTCACCGTTTCTTCTGCAAACGGCTGCTGCGGAATGAGGTCCAGCTTCGCGAGTAAATCGAGGTCGGCGTCTTTGCCGGGGTTGGCGGCGGTAAGGAGTTTGTTGCCGTAGAAAATGGAGTTCGCGCCCGCAAAGAAACACAGCGCCTGGCCCTCGGGTGTGAGCCGGGTGCGACCGGCGCTGAGGCGGACTTTGGCTTTCGGCACGGCGATCCGTGTGACGGCGATAAGGCGGACGAGTTCGAAAATGTCCACCGGTGGCTGGGTCTCCAGCGGCGTACCGGGCATGGACATGAGGCAATTGATCGGCACGCTCTCCGGGGGTGGATTGAAACTGCAAAGGGTCTCCAGCATTTTCAGCCGGTCGGTGATGGTTTCGCCCAAGCCGATGATGCCGCCGCAGCAGACGGCCATCCCGGTTTTTTGCACGCTGCCGATGGTGTTGAGCCGGTCCTGAAAGGTGTGCGTGGTGACGATCTCCGGGTAAAAATCCTCGGACGTGTCGATGTTATGATTGTAAGCCGTCACGCCCGCGTCCTTCAGCCGCTCAGCCTCGCGGTCGGTGAGGTTACCGAGGGTCACGCAGACTTCCATGCCGAGTTTGCTGACTTCGCGAATCGAATCCAGCACCTGCTCGAAGCGCGAGTCGCCGTCGCGGACGCCCTTCCAGGCGGCTCCCATGCAAAAACGAGTCGAGCCATTTTCCTTCGCCTGCCGGGCAATCGGCAGTATCTGCTCGGTGGTCATCAGGCGCTCGGCCTGCACACCAGTCGTGTAGCGCGCGCTCTGGGCGCAGTAGCCGCAATCCTCCGAGCAGCCGCCCGTTTTGATCGAAAGCAGCGTGCAAAGCTGCACCTCGTTGCCGGTCCAATGCTCCAGATAAACGTCGCGGCTTTGCGAGATGAGCTGGAAAAAGGGTTGGTGGTAGAGGCGTTCGAGGTCGGCGAGTTTCATGCGAGTGGAATAGTAGAACAAGCTTTCAGCCTGTTGGCAGTCAAAAAAACAAGAGGGACTTGTTCTCTTCTACTGCCCCACCCAGTTGCCGCCGGGTGTGGAAATAATGGGCAACGTCTCCGTCATATATTGCGTTTTCCCGTTGGCCCCGATCATCTTCACGCCGGTTGCCGCCTTGAATTTCTGCGACATGCTTTCGCCGGTGTGGCAGCCCCAGCTTTTCACATAGGCGCCGTTCGCGAAAATGCCGCGGTTGAGCTTTACCAAGTCGGTCTCGTGCAGCCAAACCTTCGATGCGCTGTCGATCTCGTTGCTGTAATCAAAGAGGAAACACGCCTTGTTCGAGTGCCCGAAATACTCAAAGCCCGCGAGCCGCCCGGCGTTGCGGTTGTTCAGGTAATTGATCACCTCCGACTGCTTGTCGAAGAGCACCAGCTTCACATGAAACGCCTTGGGAATCGATCGGATGATCCCAAACAGATCGCCCTCGTGCATCAGCGCCTCGCGGCGTTTGTAGGCGGGCGCATAGACCATCCATGTGATCGGCATGTTGGGATACTGCGTGCGCAATTCCTCGATCCGAATGCGACTCGCCCGGATGAAATTCAGCCACCAATTATCGTGCGGCTCGCGCTTGTATTTCTCCCACATCATCACGGAAACGCCGCCGGTAACGATCACGTATTCGCCGTTGGGCAGATTGGCCGGGACGCTGTCTTGGGCGCGAAGTTCAGTAAACGTGCTGAGAAAAAAAGCCGCGATCAGCAGGAGCAAAGTGGGACGCATGAGGCGGCATTATAGACCACATCCGAGCCTCGGCGAAAGTGGGAAAGTGATCCGACTTCCATCGCCATGACGAAGTTCCGGTTTGACGCTTGGGCCATCCCTCTATTGATTCTGCGGCTCCATGGCATTCCTCAACGACAACTACCTCAAACTCCGCGCCGGCTACCTTTTTCCCGAAATCTCCCGGCGCGTCACGGCTTTCTGCGAGAAAAACCCGGACGCCGCCAAACGTCTCATCCGTTGCGGTATCGGCGACGTCACCGAGCCGCTCCCGCTCGCCGTCCGCGAGGCCATGCACCTCGCCATCGACGAACTCGGCGCGCGCGAAACCTTCCGTGGCTACGGCCCTGAGCAGGGCTACGAATTTCTCCGCCACGCCATCGCCGAAAACGACTTCCGCGCCAAAGGAATCGAAGTCGCCGACGACGAAATCTTTATCAGCGACGGCTCGAAATGCGACTGCGGCAACATCCTCGACATCCTCGGCGGCCAAAATCGCATCGCCATCACCGACCCCGTTTACCCCGTCTATGTGGACACCAACGTCATGGCCGGCCACACCGGAGTTGCAGACGAATCGGGCGCTTACGCCGGCCTCGTTTACCTGAAATGCACTGCCGAAAATGGCTTCGTCCCCGAGCCGCCCGCCGAGGCCGTGGATGTCGTTTACCTCTGCTTCCCCAACAACCCCACGGGCGCAGTCGCCAGTCGAGCCCAACTCGAATCCTGGGTCGCCTACGCGCTGAAACACGACACGCTCCTCCTCTTCGACGCCGCCTACGAGGCCTACATTTCCGACCCCGCGATTCCGCATTCCATCTACGAGATTCCCGGCGCGCGCAAATGTGCCATCGAGTTCCGCAGTTTCTCCAAAAACGGCGGCTTCACCGGCACGCGCTGCGCGTTTACCGTCGTGCCCAAAACGCTCCTCGCCAGCACCGCCACCGGCGAAAAACTTCCGCTCCACCCGCTTTGGTCGCGCCGTTCCAGCACGAAATTCAACGGCGTCAGCTACCCCGTGCAACGCGGAGCCGAGGCCCTCTATTCGACCGCAGGTAAGGCGCAAGTCGCCGCGCTCATTGAGCATTACATGGGCAACGCCGAGATCCTAACCACCACCGCCCGCGACGCTGGCATGACCGTCTTCGGCGGCGTCAATGCCCCCTACATCTGGGTGCGCACCCCCAATGGCGAAAGCTCGTGGGAAATCTTCGATCACTTCCTGCAAAACCTGAACGTCGTCATCACCCCCGGAGCCGGCTTCGGGAGCAATGGCGAGGGTTACTTCCGCATCAGCGCCTTCAACAGCCGCGCCAATGTCCTCGAAGTCGCCCGCCGAATAAAGGCGAACGCGGTGGGGTAAAGGCGGCGATCCAGCATCAGAGCGAGACTGTTTGCCGTGCTGCTTTGGCAGATTGCCTCCGAAGATACAGATGCAGGCTGAGCGCGGTCATTAACCAGACGGCCCCTGCGGTGACGGTCCAGATGATTCTAAGCTGAGTCAGAGTCGTATCACCCAAGAGATACCAGCCGTCGCTATCACCCGCGGCATGATCGAGCAGGTAGCGCCCAATCGGCAGAAACGAAGTCCAGATCGGCGCGTCGTCCTGCACGCTGAAGCGATCCTTTGTTAGGAGCAGCCACGCACCATTACCGACAACGCTCCAGGAAAAGAGAAAGAGGTTAAATAAAGCAAAGCATCTGAGGACGAGCTTGAGCGGTTTTCCGAAGACGTTTCTCTCAAAGAGTAAGAACGGAATCATCAACCCCAGCGCAAAGAGCACCTGGTAAAAACCTGCGAAGGCCATGTCGAAGCAAAGTTCTTCTGCAAAGTCTCTCATGTGGAGCTGCGGTCGTGGTTAGTGTGCCCGAGTGAGAAGTGGTGCAGCAAGCAGGACCGTGGTGGATACCATTGTCACAGTGACAAGGACGAAAATATAAAAGAGAAGCGTAAGGCTCATCACCACTGGGCTACGATATCTTGGCCAGGCTTTGTAATAGCGCTCCATGACGATAAGCAAAGCGACAGCCAAGTATAAAAGTATCCGCCCATGATAGGAGAGAGCATACGAAGTATCCATGAGCCATTGAGCTTTGGAGTGAGTTAGCCCAGCCAGTTTCCAGACTTGCTCCATCTTCGGGAACAGAAAGACAAGGGTGAATCTCCAGATCGCCAGCGACGGAAACAGCAGGGCGAAAGCGTATAGATAGGTGCGCCAAGGCGAGGCACTGATGGGCAAAGGAGGAGGGATCTGCTCGTTCATTTTAATTACGGAATAAATGGATCGTAGGCTGGCATCGAACTTGGGAACGAGAGCTACGTTAAACTCAAACGACCTTCAACTCCGCGTCAGCACGATGTGACTCGCTCGCTCCGACGCCACATGCTGGGTGCAAGTGTAGCCCAACTCCGCAAGATTGATCCCCTCGAACAACCGCTCACCCGCGCCCAATACGACCGGTGCGATGGCGATATGGAGTTCATCAATGAGACGTTCCTGCAGGTATTGCCGGATCGTCGCCGCGCCTCCGCCGATGCGCACATCCTTACCGTCCGCCGCCTCGCGAGCGCGTTCCCATGCGGCGCGAATGCCGTCCGTCACGAAATGAAACGTCGTGCCTCCCTCCATCACGAGTGGCGGACGGGGGTAATGAGTGAGCACGAAGACTTGTGTATGGTAAACCGGGTTCTCACCCCACCATCCTCGCCAGCTCTCATCGGGCCAGGGGCCGCGCACGGGGCCAAACATATTTCGGCCCAAAATCCAGGCACCCACATTGTGGAAACCGCGCGCGGCAAAATCGTCGTCGATCCCCTTCTCCCCGTCGTCCTTGCCGAAGAGCTTCGTCTGGAATGTGCGGGTCGGTAAAAGCCATTCATGCAGGCTAGGTCCGCCGACTCCCAGCGGATTCTCCAGGCTTTGATCCGGGCCTGCGCCAAAGCCATCAATCGAAATGGTGAAGCTGGCTACACGGAGTTTAGTCATTGGATTGTTTTTTGGGTCGCAGTGTTCTGACAAGCGTGCTGAGTCGCCTTAAACAAGGAATAGGCGAATCCTTGTTTCGTCTATTCCTAATGTCTGGAGAATGGATATTCCCCTCGTTCCCAAGTTGCACTTGGGAACGCACTTGTTTGGCACGGAGGCTCGTTCGGGTGTGCCAGAATAGGGGTAATGGCTTCTGGCAAAACGCAAGGAGACTGCAATGAAGGCGGAGGAGTCTCGCGATGGACGTGAAATGCCGTGATGCAGCGAAACGGGTTGGTGGCAAAAGTTCAAATCGCGAATTGTCTCTGTGGTTTTACAACGTACTGAAAACTGGACTGTAAATGAGCGAAACGGAGCCCGTTTCGACCTCGACAGATATATTTGGGCGGAAAAAATGGCGACGGAACTCTCAATGGGCCGGGAATCCTCATCGTTGCGAAGATTCTGCGCGATTCTCATCTGTGTTTGCAGCCGTGAGAACAGAATCGGGCAAACATCGCGATGTTTGGGCGAAACGGGCCCCGTTGAGACTGAATATTGCGCGAAATGGTCGTCAGGAGATAAATCTTGGGCAATCCAGTGCCCATTTCACGGATATTTGGCGGCGTGGCATCGTTACTGCAACCGCTTGACTGGAAAATACAAAGTCAGACAGATCGGCGCAAGGCCGCAGGTATCCGCATGGAGTGTGGCGGCCTGTTTTTCCTCCTCGTTCCCAAACTCCGTTTGGGAATGCCTTGTCCTCGAAACTCTGTTTCGGCTGGGAGACGGTATCTGCGGGGAAACAGGACCCGAGTCGGACGAATCGCAGATAGCCTCGCCAATCTGCCCCACCGAGGCAAATCGTTGTCCACCATTTCTTCGCAATAATTCCCCGAGCAAGTGCGTTCCCAAACGGGAGATTGGGAACGAGGGTTCAAAGACTTCCTAACCGATTCCGCTCAAAGTCCGATGCGGATGATGCTGGGGTGGCCGACTTGCAGGTGCAGGGAACGCTCCAATACCGGGAGGAAGGCGATGGAGTTGTCGGTGAGGCTCACTTGCAAGGTTCCCGCCTGGTTCGCCGGGGCGGCGAGGTGTTTTTCCTGCAACAATCGACTCAAACTCGACGCGCAGTTTTCCGCCGAATCGACGATGTGCACGCCGGGGCCGGCGATGCGGGAAATGGCCGCGCCGAGCAGCGGATAATGCGTGCAACCGAGGACGAGCGTGTCGATTTGCGAGTCGAGTAAGGGCCGAATGTAACGCTCGATCGCGGCGTCGGTCAGCGGGTCGTCGAGCCAGCCTTCCTCGATCATGGGGACGAGCACCGGGCAGGCGTGGCTGATGGTTTTCGCCTCTGGCGAGAGGGCGCGAATGGCGAAATCATACGCGCGGCTGAGGACGGTGGCGCGGGTGCCAATGATGCCGATGCGTCCGTTGCGGGTGGCGCGGACGGCGGCCTCGGCTCCGGGCTGGATCATGCCGACGATGGGGACGTCGAGCGTTTCCCGCAGGGTGCCGACGGCGAGGGCGGACGCGGTGTTGCAGGCGACGACGATGGCTTTGCAGCGTTGCGCGAGGAGAAACTGGCAGATCTCCTGGGAGTAGCGGGTGACGGTTTCCTGGCTTTTGCCGCCGTAAGGGACTCGCGCGGTGTCGCCCACGTAGAAGATGTGTTCGCTGGGCAGATGCTGGCGGAGGGCGGCGACGACGGTGAGCCCGCCGATGCCTGAGTCGAAGACGCCTATGACGGATGAGTGGTGGTGCGGGGGGAGATCAGGGCTGGGCGGCGGCATGAGGTTCGGACTGGACGAGAGTGGTGGGTTTGTCGGGAGTTGGCAAGCGGGCGGGCGGCGGAGAAACGGGCGAAATGGCAGGCGGCGTGGCGGCGGGCGGCGGCTGCGCGGCGAGAGTCGGAGCGGGCGTCGCGGCTGGCGGCGGCGGTAAGGGGAGTTCCATTGCATTCTCCGGCACGGCGGCGATGTAGCGGACGATGCCGGCGGCGATGGATTCCGCGAGCGCCTGCCGATAATCGGCATGCGAAATGGCGAATGCGTCCTGCCCGGCGAGGTAGCCGCCCTCGATCAGGACGCCGGGCATGTGGATGCCTTTTAAGACGTGAAATCGCGCCCGGCGGATGCCCCGATCCGGCGAATGGACGCGCGGCAAGATGCAACCGTGGATGGCAGTGGCGAGCGCGGCGTTCTCCGAATCGTGGGCGTTGCCGGGCCAGGAAACCCAGTCGAGGAGCGTCGGCGGGTTGTCGGTGGAGGGCACACCCGCCGGGGTGAGCGCGTAAGTTTCGATGCCACGGGTGAGCGCACCGGCATTGAAATGGATGCTGATAAAGAGCGCGTCGGCGTTCCGGTTGGCCGCAGCGACGCGGTCGTCGAGGGGAATGTAACTGTCGTCGCGGCGGGTGAGGACGACGTTTAAGCCGCGGGCGCGCAGGAGGGGAGCGGCGCGCTGGGCGACGTCGAGCGCGTAGGTTTTTTCCGATCCATAATAGGACCACGTGCCCTGGTCGTTGCCGCCGTGGCCCGCGTCGAGGACGAT
This sequence comes from Chthoniobacterales bacterium, assembly GCA_039930045.1. Classification (NCBI taxonomy): domain Bacteria; kingdom Pseudomonadati; phylum Verrucomicrobiota; class Spartobacteria; order Chthoniobacterales; species Chthoniobacterales bacterium. The sequence continues at coordinate 28,961 of JBDSQB010000017.1, forward strand.
GGTGCGAACCGCCCCGCCGCAGATGCAGCTCGGTCGCAGGACGGGGTCGATGGTGGTGGAGAGGTCGAGCCGCGATAGCCATGTGACTCCGCCCTCTTTCAACACGGGCAGGCTGAGGTGGAAGCGGAGGTTATTGAGGTAAAGCTCGCGGGTGCCGATCTGGGCGAGGAGGATTTTGTTGGGTTTAACGAACTTGATCCACTCGGCGGTGGTGGTGCCGAAGGTGAAATCGTAGAACGTCTGCACCTCCGACATGGGGACGTATTCGCGGTCTTGGATCGTCTGGAGTGTCCAGGCCGGGAGTTCCATGCGACTCACGGCGAAGAGGCCGAAGATGGCGGCGAGGTTCCGCAGCCAATGGATCGGACATTTCCCGGCGCTCATCGGCTTTTAAAGTCAGCGGAGCGGCCCGTTTTGACAAGGGGGAATCCATTTGCATTCGACTCTGACTCGTTGCACGTTGCCCGTCCTTTTATATGACGCTGACCGAAAAAATCATTGCCAAAGCGAGTGGCAAATCCTACGTCGAACCCGGCGACAATGTCTGGGTGAATGTCGATGTCCTGCTCACCCACGACGTCTGCGGACCCGGCACGATCGGGGTGTTTAAGCGCGAATTCGGCAAGACCGCCAAGGTCTGGGACAAGAACAAGATCGTCATCATTCCCGACCACTACATTTTCACGCAGGACAGCATGTCGAACCGCAATGTGGACATCCTGCGCGACTTCGTCCGCGAACAGGGCCTGCCCTATTTCTACGACGTGATCGACGACCCGGACGGTCATTGGAAGTTTGATGCGAGTCAGGGTCAACTCAAGAAACAATACGGCTCGCAGTTTGCCGGCGTCTGCCACACGGCGTTGCCAGCGAAAGGTCACACCCGGCCCGGCGAGATTCTCTTCGGCACCGACTCGCATACCTGCATGGCGGGGGCGTTTGGGGAATTTGCCACCGGCATCGGCAACACCGACGCGGGCTTCATTTTGGGCACGGGCAAGTTGCTCATCAAGGTCCCGGAAACGATGCGCTTCTATCTCGAAGGCACGTTGTCTCCCGGTGTGATGGCGAAGGACGTGATTCTGCACGTGATCGGCGAGATCGGCTTCGACGGCGCGACTTATCGTGCGATGCAATGGGAAGGTCCCGGCGCGAACGCGATGAATATGGACGACCGCATGACGATCGCCAACATGGCGATCGAAGCGGGTGGCAAGAATGGGATTTTTGCGCCAGACGAAACGACGTTCGCCTACGTGAATGAGCGGACCGCTGCCAATGGAACGAAGGCCGATTACGACCCGGTGTTTCTCGATAAGGAACAGAAGTTCGTCTATGACAAGGCGTTCGATCTTTCCAAGCTGGAGCCGACCGTCGCGATGCATCCCGATCCGGGTCAACGCGAGCTCGCGAAGAACCTCGGCAACATCCACTTGGACCGCGCTTACATCGGCTCCTGCACCGGCGGCAAGACGAGCGATTTCCTCGCCTTCGCCCACATCGTCAACGGCAAATCCGTGAAGATCGACACCTTCGGCGTCCCCGCGACTCCGGGCGTCGTGCAGGAGTTGCAGACGACTCGCTGGAACGGCGTGACGGTCTGGGATATTTTGACGAATTCCGGCGTGCTCATGACCGAAAACGCCTCCTGCGCCGCCTGTCTGGGCGGTCCGGTGGATACGTTTGGCCGCATGAACAAGCCGATGAATTGCATCAGCGCGACGAACCGCAATTTCCCCGGTCGCATGGGCAGCAAGGAGAGCAAGGTTTTCCTCGCCAGCCCCTATACCGTCGCCGCGTCCGCACTCACGGGTCACATCACCGATCCTCGGGAGTATTTGTCCTAACCAAGTCGTATGCGTCGTTTGTCCATTCAACTGACCGCCCTTTGCGGCGTGCTAACACTCGGCGGTTGCGCGTGGTTTTCCGATCCCGCCAAGTCGGATGCAACTCCCGCGACTGCCAGCGCTGCGTCGGATGCTAACAAAAACTACTGCATCGTAAAAGCGGACTTCACCCCGCTCTATCGCACCGGTCCGCAGCAGCCCAACGGTCCCGACCAGAGCCTGCCAAAGAACACACTGGTCACCTTGCTTAAGCGCAGCTTCGGTTTCAGCCGTGTGCAACTCGAAAACGGCATCAACGGCTACGTCGCCACTGAGGATCTCGGCCCGGCTCCCGCCGAATTGATCAATCCGCCGAAGCCGACGATCAATACTAACATCGAGAACAACAGCGCCATCGTCGAACATTACTCCGCCGAGAAAGCCGAGCATTCCGCCGCCGTCAGCACCGGCAACGCCGAGGCCGCGCCTGAGCTGCCCGAGCCGCGCCTCGAACCCGAGCCGACTCCCGTCATCGCCAAACCCGACTTCCGCTACTAACATTATGGCTCATACCATCACCAGCCCCATCTACGTCGTTCAGGATAACATCGACACCGACCAGATCATTCCCGCGCAGTATCTAACATTGGTTCCTACCATTCCCGATGAATACGAGAAGCTCGGCTCCTATGCTTTGATCGGACTTCCCGACGCGCTTTATCCCGAGCGTTTCGTGCAGGAAGGCCAGACACAGACTCCCTACAAAATCGTCGTCGCTGGGAAAAATTTCGGCTGTGGCAGTTCCCGCGAGCACGCTCCGATTGCGATGGGCGCGGCGGGCGTCGAAGCTGTCGTGGCGACCTCGTTTGCGCGCATCTTTTTTCGCAATTGCGTCGCGACCGGCGAGCTCTATCCCTACGATTGCCCGGACCGTCTCTGCGATCTTTTGAAGACGGGCCAAATCGGCACGCTCGACTTCGACAAGGACACGCTCACCGTCGGCGACCTCGTGGTGCAGCTCAAACCCCTCGGTGAAGTTCGCCCCGTGATCGACGCAGGCGGCCTCTTCAACTACGCCCGCGCCAGCGGGATGATTCCGGCCTGATTTCGAGGTTGGTAGATTTTCAGAGATAGATTCATCCGTTCAGCGAAGCGGAGCGAATTGATCTCGTATGAAAACTCTCACTGAACTCAAAGTCACCCCAGAAAATCTCAAGTCGGCCTCCGATCTGTCGCTTTTTCTCGGTTTCGCATCGATCATCCTGTCCATTGTGACCTGGTTTACCGCCAAAGAAGAAAACCGCGCCCACGGCGAGCGCTTCGGGATCTTTGTCGGCCTCTGGGTTCCGAGCTTCTTTATTCTCTCCAATCGACTCTCCCGCAAAGCTGAGGAACTCGCTCAGCCGGAGTAGGTTAGGAATCGCAGATTCTTTTCCATCCAGCGAAACTCGGCTGGACATCTGCGCCTCTCGCTCGTTAAGTCCTCTGCATGGGACACGACATCAATCTGAGTGGCGGCGACATCACGATGATCAAAAACATCGGACTCTCCGGCTCGGCCATCAGCGGCCAGATTCTGATCGAGCGTTGCGCGGGGATGGGTGACGCGGAGATTATCGAGTCGCTCAAGGACCTCATCGCGCTTGGCTATGTCGTCGCGGACAACGAGACATTTCACAGCAGCAGCGACATTGCCAAAGTCCAGTTTCGCGTGAACACCTCCTATGCGCGCGACCTCAAGGAGGCGCTCGATCCGCAGCCGAAGAAGGTCGAGCGCCGCCAGCGCCGCACGTGATTTCCCGCTGGCTGGCCGGGCTGTTGGCGGCCATCGTTTTACTAACCAACGCCAGCGCGGCGCACGTCCTTTCCGACGAAGCCACCGCAGCCCTCTGGACGGTTGGACCCGGCGACGAACTCTATGCGGCCTTCGGTCACAGCGCGCTGCGGATCACCGATCCGGTGATTGGGTTTGATCGCATTTACAATTTCGGGACGTTTGATTTCGCGACTCCCAACTTCTACCTGAAGTTCATCCACGGCGACTTGGATTACTATCTAACTGCCGCCATCGCACCGGAAATCATCGAGGAATATCGCGATCACCATCAGTTGGTAGTCGAGCAGCAGTTGAATCTAACTCCGGCGGAGCTGGATCAATTATTCCTCGCGATGGAATCCAACCTTCAGCCGGGGAACGCCGCCTATCGTTACGATTTCGTCCGCGATAACTGCACGACTCGCATCCGCGACGCCGTCGCCAAAGTGGCCAAAGTCCAGTGGCAGCCGCTCGCCAGCAACTCCCCCACCCTTCGCGAAATGGTCCAGCCCTATGTGGCGGATCGTCCCGCGATCCAGACCGGCATCAATCTCCTCTTCGGTGCTAACATGGATCATCCCGCAACCAGTCAGGAGGCGATGTTTCTGCCCGAGGACATGAAGCTGGCCTTCGACCGCGCGACTATTAACGATGGTCGCAGGTTAGTACGCAGCACGCAGATCTTGTTAGATGGCCCGAAGCTTCCCGCACCGGTGACCAATTGGCTCGTGTTAGGAACCTATCTCGCCGCCGTGCTGGCCATGGTCGCGCTCATCCGCAACAGCCGCTGGCCGCTCTGGCTCGACGTGATTTTATTCATCCTCACTGCACTGATCGGTTGCGCGATCGCCTTCGTCTGGTTCGGCACGCGCCATTGGGTTTTGCACGACAACTGGAACCTGCTCTGGGCCTGGCCGACGCATCTCATCATCTGGTTTTTCCCGCAGCGCATTCGGCGAAAATACTGGATCGCGTATGCCGTCTTTGTCCTCGCCGCCGCCCTCTGGATTCCGCTGCAACTCACCTTCGTCGGCGTGAAACTACTGCTCGCGTTTCGCGCCTTGAAGATGGACGCTCCATCGCGTACTAACCAGCGATGACCACCCCCTCATTCCAGAAAATCGTCCCGCGCGTTGAGAACGAGGACGAGCGCACGCCGGAGGAAATCGCCGAGAAACGTCGCAAGCGCATCTGGATCATCTGCATGTGCGTGATCATCGTGGCCGGCGTCATCGTCGCCTTCAACGCCCGCTCTATTTCCCGCGGGATCAAGGGTTGGCAGGCGGAGCGCGCGGCGCGGGAGGCGGAGAAATTTCTCGCCGCCAAGGATTACAAATCCGCCCAGGGCAAAGTGCAGGACGCACTTGCACTCAGCCCGCAAAACCCGGCCGCCATGCTCACTGCGGCCCATTTCCTCACCACGGCAGGCGCTCACAAGGACGCCATCGCCTTCTGGGTAAAACTCGAGGAAAAGGGGCCGCTGTCTCCCGCCGATCAGCGGCAATACGCCACCTCGCTGCTCGCCACCGGCGACCTTTTGCAGGCGGGCAATCACGCGAAACTTTCGTGGCCCGCAGGTCAGCCCGGCCAGCCGGATGACTGGATGCTGGCGCTCAATCTCGCCCTCCAACGGCGCGATGAAACTGCCGCCGTGGACCTTGCGCAAAAACTCATGGCCAGCACATCGGCCACGGCGGATCAACGTCTGAAGGCGGCGACCTTGATGACTTCCTCGTCCAATCCGGGCCAGCGCACGGAGGCTTGGAAACTGATCGAAACCCTCAGCCGCGATAAGACTGAAACTGGACTCGAGGCGCTCGTCACTTTGGCGCGTCGTGCAGCCTCGGTGCATTCGAAACAAACTCCGCTGTCCGAGGGAGAAACGGCGCTGTCGCCGCAGGAAGTAGCCGATGCGATTGAGGCCAACCCAAAGGCGCAGGCCAAGCATTTGCTTTTCGCGATGGACCTGCGACTGCTCGTCGAGCCGTTGCGCAAGGCCGAGATGATCACGTCCGCTGAGGAAAAATTCACTGGCAACGACGACGACCTCGAGGCGCTGACCGCCTGGCTTTACGGCAAGGGCGAATTCCGCAAGGTGCTCGTGCATTTGCCCGCCGACGTGGCCGCGCACCGGCGCTCGCTCTTTTTGCAAAGCCTCGACGCCCTCGCCGCGATGGGCCGCTGGAAGGAAGTCGCCGGCGCAATCAACGGCGCGAGCTTCGCCCTCGACAAGGTCACGGCGGAAATGTATCTGGCCCGCTGCTCGAAGGAACTCGGCGAAACGTCCGGTGCCGATTCGCACTGGCGCACCGCCCTTGACGCCGCCAATGGCAACGCGCAGCAGCTCGCCCTCGTCGCCGATTACGCCGCGCGCGCCGGAAATATCGCCATCGCCAAGGCGGGTTTTCAAGCCGCCACCGAGGCGCGCGACGACTTCCTGCCCGCCTATCAGCGCCTGCTCGCCTTCGCCCAAGCCGAGGGCGACACGACTGGGTTGAATACGACTTTGAAACGCATGTCCGCCCGCTGGCCCGACGAGGCGGCGGTCCGCAACGACCTCGCCTACACCGATTTGCTGCTTCAGAAAAACATCGAGGCATCGACCAAAATTGCCGAGCAACTCTTTGCCAAGGAGCCGAACAGCCTGCCGCATCGGATCACACTCTCACTCGCTCGCTTGCGCACGGGAAACGCAGCAGAAGCGGCCCAGGTTTTGGATAAACTGACCGGCAACCTCGGCCCGCTGGAAGGCCGCAAACGCGCCGTGCAAGCCGCCGCGCTCTGGGCCAACGATCAGAAATCTCAAGCCAAATCCGTGCTCCAAGACGTGAAAGTGGACCAGCTTCTCCCCGAGGAACGCGCCTTGGTGAGCGGAGTTCAATAGCACTCAGGGCCGCGTCTCGACCCGGTAAAAACGCTTCGTTAGCGTGTCCATTGTGGAGGGATCGATCACGTCCAGCGTGGCGCCGGTGCCGGGAATCTCCGACTGCAACGGCTGCCACGAACCGGTGAGATCGTCGGTAAACTCCACTTTGTAAAAACGATCCAGAGCGGTCGGAAACTGAATGTGAAAGCCACTCGCATCCGCGAAAAACTGGCTGATCCCGGGACGACTTTCAGTGTTATGCGGGTCGGTGCCGGCGAGAAATTCCTGGGCGTTGGTGAAACCGTCGCCGTCGTCATCGAGCGCAGCATCGGCGGCGTCACTCGAGTTTAACTGCTGCTCCGCCTCCCAAAAGTTCGGCATTCCATCGGAGTCGGAGTCGTATGCGAAGATTTTTCCGGTCGCCGGATTCGACACCAACTCAGCGGAAACGACATTCGCAAGCTGCACGAGAAAGCTCGCCGACGGACGGCTCAGGATTCCGCCATGCACCGTCACGTTCAGCGTTTGCGTCGTGCTTCCGGCGGGAAACGTGACCGCGCCATTCGCGGCGTCGTAGTTGATTCCAGCCAAAGCCGTCGCGTCCAAAGTCGAGAAATCGACTGTCACCTCGCGGATCGCCGGATCGGAAAGACTCAGGGAAAACGTGGCCACCGCGTCCGTGCCGGGGGCGGTTTCCGCGACGGTGGCGTTGGCGATGCACAGGATCGGAAGTGCGCTACCGACGGCGCGCCGGGCGTTCACGCGGCCGTAGCCGTAGAGGGGATTTCTCCCGTTGGCGTCGTAGGCGACCCCGCCGATTTGGTCGCAAGTCTGGTGCAGCAGCGTGCGGACTTCGAGTGCGGTCAGACTCGGATTTTCCGAAATCATCAGCGCGGCGATCCCGGCAGCGAGCGGCGTTGCGGCGGACGTGCCCCCGAAGTTCATTTTGTAATCCTGCGCCGTCCAGCCCACCGCGCCGACCGGATCGAGCGTGGCAATGTCATTCCAACCGCCGTTGCTCGGGGCGACGAAATCAATTTTTCCACCGTATTCGCTGTAGTCGCTCCGCAAGTCCGCATCGGTCGAGGCACCGACCGCGATGGCACTCGCGTAGCTCGCCGGATAGGTCGTGTCGGTGGTGACATCCGGCACGCCATTGAGCGGCCCGGCCCCGGCGATGATCTGGAAACTGGCATTCAACAGGACGAAATAGAGGCCGGCATCCGGGTCCGATGGAATCGAAACCGACGTCGCAAACGCCAGCGTTTCCTGTCCGGTCAACGCCACATACGGGCTCGCCAGCACGGCCAACTGTTTCGCCTTCAGCTTCGGCGACACCGCCGACCAGAAACCGCCCGTGCCGGTGAGCGCATTTTCAAAAGACAGGCTCCAGTTAGACGTGACTCCGAAGCTGCTCAACACGAACCAGCCGGGGACATCGCCCTCGAAATCCTCGTCCGGCAGCTTCGCGGTCAGGTGCGTGTAGCCGTCGCTGCCGAGCAGGCAGACATTGTCCACGCGCACCGCGTTTTCGCCGCCACTCGCAGCGCCCTGCAAATAGGCAAACCCGATGGAGTAGTTGCCGCCGAAGCCATTCAGGAAAATCCGCGCGCGCCCGCCGCCCTCATACCACGTGCTCGCCGCGTTGCCGGTGGCGAAAAACGACGGGCAGCCCTTGCCGCTGCGGCCCTGAGTCGCCGCGTAGTCGAGCGCGGCCTCAATGTAGGGACTCGGACTGCCACCGCCCCAGCTATTGCTCAGGACATCGGCAAAATGCGCGGCGTAAAGCAGCGCGTCGCCAATGATCTGGTCGGTGGTAAAATCGCCGCTGTCGTCCGCGATCTTCACCGGGAGAATGGTGCAACCCGGCGCGATGCCAGCCGTCGGCGCGCCGGAGCCAAAGCTCGACGCAGCGATTCCAGCGCAACCCGTCCCGTGGCCGTTCGTGCCGATGGGAGTCGGATTGTTATCATTGTTCGCGAAGTCCCAGCCGTGCACATCGTCGATGAGACCGTCGCCATCGTCGTCGATGCCGTTGGTTTCCTTGCCGTCGCCGGACTCGCCGGGATTGGTGAAAATGTGCAGCGCCGGATGCGTCAGATCGACGCCGTCGTCGATGATCGCGATCACGGTCGAGGCCTTTCCCGTCGTCCGGTCCCAAGCCTGGGTCGCCTGCACGTCGGCTCCGGCGACGGCGTGATTCTGGCCCGTGTTGGCGAGCGCCTGCTGGTCGGGGAAAAATGGATTCGCCGGCTCCAGTTCGCGTCGGATCTCGCGGACAAAATTGGGCTGCGCCCAGACCACGTCGCCCGAGGCGGCGGCCCGACGGCAGAGCGCGAGTGGATCGGCGCGACGGGCGCTTTTGATCCGCAGACAATGCACATGGAGCGGATTCGGCGTCGGGCTGGGGACGAGTTCCATTCCATTCTGGCGCGCCCAAGCGGTGATTTGAGTTGCAGTGAAATGAGGCGCAAAACGCACGAGCAATTCATCGGTCAGAATCATGCGCCGATGCGTTTTGCGATCCACCAGCACGGGAAACGCGCGGCTCACCGCTGGCTCCGCGAGCATTTTTGCGGTGTCCATTGTCTCCGCTGCGTTGCGCGCCCGGAGGATTTGCAGCCGCCGCCCGCCCCGCAGCCGCACCTCGCCGATCTGCGTGTGCAACGGCACGCCACGGCGCGCGCGGAGTTTCTTGAGACCAGCAGTCGTGGTGACCTCCGGCGCAAATTCGACCGCCGTGCTGGTGGCCGAGCGCAGCAAACTCACCCGGCTCTGGCCCGGAGTGAGATAGAAATCTCCGGCATCAGTTAGTTTCTCCGGGCTGATCGCCGTCGCCGGAAGCACCTTTGGCAAATCCGCCCACTGCGTTCCAGCGGGCACGGAGCGAAATTGCAGATCGACCGCTCCCGCATGGGCGAAAAAAGCAGCACATGCCAGCAGAACAAGCAGCCTAAAAGAACGGCGGGGAGAGAGCATGTGGCGTGAGGAAACGGTCCGGCCAATGGAAGCGAAGTGCCTGGGAAAGGACTTGAACCTTCACTCCTTTCGGAACCAGATCCTAAGTCTGGCGCGTCTGCCAATTTCGCCACCCAGGCTTGAGTCGCAGCGGGATCAATACCGTTAGCCCCGAAAGTTGGCAACTGCTTTCTCCGGCTCCCGCCGTGCAGGATCTTCCTGCGGAGAAGGTTTTTGACGAGCCGACCCTCCACCGCTATGCAACCCAGCATGTGCCGCAACATCAAACCGCTCTTTAACTTCGCACCGCCCGTCACCGACGACGAAGTCCGCGCCGCGTCCCTGCAATTCGTCCGCAAAATTACCGGCTTCCATTATCCCTCGAAAGCCAACGAAGCCGCCTTCCACGCCGCCGTCGAAGAAATCGCCCACCTCTCCGGCCACCTGCTCAGTAGCCTGCACCCCGTCGCCCCGCCCAAAGACCGCGCCGAAGAAGCCGCCAAAGCCAAAGCGCGTTCTGCAAAACGATTCGCCGCATAAAAACCTAACTCGCTCCACCAAAGGGCCGCCCGAGTAAGTGGCGCAGCGACCGAATTGGCGAAACCTATTGAAACGCCCACGCGCCTCTGCAACTTTCCGAGCATGGCAAAAATCCTCGGCTTCCATCACACCGCCATCCGCTCCGCAGACTTCGACCGGAGCATCGCCTTCTACACCGAAGTGCTGGGCCTCCAAGTCAAGATCACCTGGGGGGCCGAGAACGAGCGCGCCGCCATGATCGACGCGGGCGATGGAAATTACATCGAAGTCTTCGAGCGCGGCGCGGCCACCGTCCCTTCGGAGGCCACCATCCTCCACTTTGCACTCCGCACGGACGATTGCTCGGCGATGCTGGAAACCGTGCGGTCGGCTGGGGCAGAAATCACCATGGAGCCCAAGGAAATCACCATCGCCTCGAACATCGGCCCGGTGCCGGTGAAAATCGCCTTCTTCAAAGGCCCCGACGGCGAAATCGTGGAGCTGTTTGAGAATGCCGTGCTGTAGACGCGGACTTCGGGGACTGACAGCAATACGTTTTAATCTGCATCCAGAATCGATTCTTTTAGCCTATTTACTCACAGGGAAAGTAAAGTATGCGAAGAGAGCGAATAGTAGAGGAGGCATGGCCATACACATGTAATAAAAGAGGTATTCTCGGGTGAAGAGGCTGGCATGTGTGTAGAAGACATCCCACTTCGATAGAGCATGATCGTCATAGTTCGGTTTGGACGCCCGAAAGCAGGCGAAGTCCACATCGTCGTGATTATCGGAACGTTGCAGGATGTCATCATACCGCTTTGAGAGATTCTCTACACTCGTCAGAAAATCGGAGCCCTTCTCATTACCATAGCGTGTTTTCAATGCGCGAAGCTCTTTATATAACTCTGCAATTTGGAGGCCGCTTTGATGAAAGGTGTAAGCACGCACGCTATAGTTCTGCGATGCCTCAAGCTGACTAACTACCAGAATGATGATCGAAAGAGCCGAACTGATGAAAAGAATCACCTGGCTAGTGCTGCCTAATGAGAACTGCGGCAGCATTGTGGTAATTAGAGAAAAGATCATCACATAGGCCGAGAGGAGTGATACGGCCCTTGTGGATAGCTCATGCTTCTTGCGGAGTCGCGAAGCTGCGTTGAAGCGGCTTTTGTAAGTGGACCAAAGCTTATAATTAAGCTCACGGTCATAAGTGCCTTGCGCGTAAAGTGGAATGTTACTCATCAGAGATGCAATTTGTTAGATTGAATCAAGACAAGTTGCGCGCCTCTGCCGCCTCTCGATAACGACTAAGCTCCTCTGTGGACAATTGCTCTTGAGGGACAAGCTGATAATGCCTTTCTTCGCGAACGCTCACCCCGGCTTCCGTATCTTCAAATTCAAAGAGCGCGATTACTTTGTCCGACATAAATTGTGCTGCTAAAGGACGGCAAATGAGCAATGGAAATTTTTCAGCACATGCTGCGATATCCTGTTCTATTTGCACTGCACTGAGACGATCTCGGCCACCTTTGGCTTGTATTGGTAAAACGTAATGGCATCCCCTGCGATCCAACCCTACATAGAGTTCATCAATTTCCACTTGTCCTATATCAGCGACAGCAGTCCGAAGATGGTTCTGCAAGGAATAACAAGTGATGCCCGTGAAGATATCGACGAGCCGATTATATCTTAGCTTCGCCAGCAAAGCTTGTTCGTCTCCTAGTGCGTAGCGGGAAATAACTCCTGGAGTAGAATCTGGAACTTTAATCACACTTAGAGCGGGATTGGCCTTTAATGTCCACTGTGCTGCCAGCACAAATCGATAACGACTGTTACCAATCTTTCTAAGTATCCATTCCTTTTTAGCAGGTGCAGTTGACCTGATTTCCTCAGGGAAAGGTTGGCGGAACCGAAAGGAGTAAACTACATCACCAATGTTCTTCGGTCTCTCCAACCCAAGGGTGGATGCAGCCTGAACAATCTCTTCACGATCAAACTCCAGTGAGGTCAGACCTTCGCTGTAGTGTGACTTAAATATGTGGACGATGATTTGAGCGTATTGCTTTTTAGTAGCCATATTATTTTTTCCCATTCCATTGGAGCACCAGGACTTCCTCGCGAAGTTGCTCCCTCGTAGCAGTGGCCAGACGGGTCCGGAAGAGATCCAGATTGATCACCTCATAACCAAGTTGCTCTGCAATCGAGCCTAACAACTGGCCCGTGCGAATCATCACTCGCAAGTAAGATGCTTGATCGCCGACCACATACGCCAGTTGAGCTCCGGGACGTAAAAGAGGCCTTAACTCGGAAAAGTGCCGGGCCATCCCTCCGAAGTAAAGTTTGGTCACACGAGCATAGAGTCGCTCAAAGCCACTGGTCTTTCCCATTTCAATCCGCCGCCGCTCTATCTCTTGAGCGATACGTTCTATCTCGGGATATTGAGCCACCCAGCGATCATCATCGTCTCCTTTATAGACGCCCCGAGTATTCGAGCGAAGCATGGTGCGCTTAAGATCACGCAACGTGGAGCGGTTATGAAAGAATCCTAGTATCACACTCTCGAGTCGTGTGGTTCGGGTGTAATCCTTTTCATTAGGATATGGAGGCGAAGTAATGATCGCATCAATGGAAGATGATTTTAGCAACGAGGGCGCGGTGCGTGCATCTGCATGAAGAACGCGTGCCGCCACTTTGGGCAGCGACTTAAGCAAGCGAATGTCATGCGCCATCTGACAAATTCGAGAAAGCCAGGTGGATACAACGGGGGCATCATCTTTAGCCGGTCCGATGCCTACTTCTGGGCCAAAGTGGAGATTGCTAATGGTAGTAACTAACGAGCGGGCCAGAGCCAGACGAAAATGCGCTACGAATTTGCCTGACTTATCAATGCAGTCGAGCAGCACCAGAGTCTTGTGAAGCGGCAGAGGGCTAATGGAGTTTGCCAGTAACAGTTTCGCAGCATCAGTCGATAAATGCCTGAGCAAGATTGCTGGTGAACTTTCCCGCAGCAAACAAGGCTGTGGATCGTCCGTGATTCCTTCTCGCTCGAGTATTTCCAGTGATCTCTCGGCGATTCTGGCAGCCGCTAACTCCATTTGATCAGGATCAGGAGACCAATCGATTTTTGTGTTGCTGGCGAAGAAAGCCATTGGATGCGCTTCAATTCCCACGCCCCGCAGTCCGAGTTTTTGACATTCAACAACCGTTGTTCCTGTGCCGCAAAAAGGATCGAGCACCACTGCTTTACTACCCAGACCGAACCGCTCCACGTACTGACGCACCAGATGCGGCGGATAGGACAACACAAACCTGTACCAATCGTGCGCCGGACGGTCGCCTGCCTCAAGGCGATTGGAGTCGCTCCGCAGCGCCGGCTGAATCCTGAGCGGGGCAACGTAAGCGGTCGATTTCATCGCGATCATCTGTAGCAATGAACACGAACTGCAGAAAGACATTTAGAATCCGCTTAGATTCTAAATCTATAAGCTTCCAGCCTTTGGCGTCTCGCTGAGCCGGGAGAATGCGTTATAACCCCATCTCTCTCAGCAAGTCAGGGCGTTTGCGGAGGGTGACTCTGGCGATGCCTTTGAATTCTTTCATCCACTCTTTCAAGGCGTTGTAGGTGGTGGTGACGGCTTGGAGGTCGCTGAGGTCGTCCTCGGGTTCGTCGGGTTCGGGAGCGGGGTCGGGTTCTTCTTCGCCGAGGTCGGGTTCGGTGAGTTTGCCGAGGGCCACGATGAGGGTGTCGAGCCGGGCGGGGGTGTAGCCGCGAAGGGTGAGTTTGGCGGTGTGCGGCGCTTTTTTGCCGGCGGCGTAGGAGGCTCCGGCGGCGGCGACGAATTTGCCAAAGTCGTCGGGCATGTCGCCGGTGACGCCGAGGGCCACGCGGTCGCCCTGCCCGGGGAAGGCGGCGCGGGCGATGCCGCGAAAGTCGGTGTAGTCTTCGCGGGCGTCGGCGATGGCTTGCTTGCGCAGGGAGGTGTGGCTGCGGTCGGCGCCGATGCCGGGGAGCTGTTTGTTGAAGGCTTCTCTGGCGGCCGCTTGCAGGACGATGCCTTCTTGAATGGCGGCGGCGGTGTAGCCGGGGTCGATGAGTTTCGCGGCGATCTCAGGATTTTGGAGAGCGGTGTTGAGGGTGGCCAGCGAGTCGGTGATGTAGGCGCCGATGGCTTGGTTTTGCACGGAGCGTTTGCGCTTGGGTTTGTTGTTGTTGTCGTCAGGAGTAGGAGTGGGATTTTCGTTGGCCATGATGTTTTATTGAGAGGTTGCGAGTGAAATGCGGGAGGTGGAGAAATGGGTCCAACTCCTCTAACGGGACTGAGAACGCCGATCTTTTGCTTCGTTGAATAGAAAATTATCTCGTCATCGGGCTGTTTTTTGGCTGAAAGGCAGCTAAAAAGCCGGTCGGGAGTCTTATGCAGACCGGTGGAGCCTCTAAAAAGTCGCGGGGCGCTGCTAAATAGTCGCGGGAAGACGCTAATTAGTGGCGCGGACTCACTAAAAAGCGGCGGAGAGGTCTTAAATAGTCGCGTGGAGGCGCTAAAAAGCAGCGGGGCGACGCTAAATAGTGGCGTGGAGGTGCTAAATAGCGGCGCTGCACTGCTAAAAAGCAGCCAGCATTCGTTGTCGCGCCGGAGAAACGATCACGGGACGGAGCCGGATCGGTTCGTTTTGAGCGGACTTCCGTTCTAATGCAGGTATTTCAGCGCGACGAAGCCGAGGACGAGCAGGATCAACATGCCGAAGAGAACGAGGTCGAGGTATTTCTCCAGAAAGGGACGAATCTTGACCCCAAAGTAGCGGATGAGCGCGGCAACGAGAAAGAAGCGTCCGGCCCGGCAGAAGATGGAGGCGAGGATGAGCGATTCGAGCGGGTATTTGAAGGCGCCGGCGGCGATGGTGACGAGTTTGTAGGGGATCGGGGTGAAGCCTTTGGCGACGATGAGCCAGAAGCCGTTTTGCTGGAGCCAGGCACCCATTTTGTTGAAGGCAGCCTCGTGGAAACCGGGGATGTGGCCGAAGAAAAATCCTTTCACCATGTCCCAGAGATAGAAGCCGATGGCCCAGCCGAGGATGCCGCCGAGGACGGAAGCCAGCGTGCACCAGAGGGCGTATTGCCACCATTTCTTGGGCGTGGAAAAGCACATGGCCATGAGCAGCACGTCGGGCGGGATGGGGAAGAACGACGACTCGGCAAAGGAGATGGCGAAGAGCGCAGGCAGGGCGTATTTCGTTTCCGACCAGTGCATGGTCCAGTCGTAGAACCGGCGGACGAGGTTGCGCTTCGGAAGATGATGTTCGACGACGTCGGGTGAGGTGATCATGCGCGTGCAGTGGAGCAGCTTTTGCGGCGGGAGGCAACTGCGGGGTGGCGCGCGGGCCAGGTGATGGGGCGAGAAATTATATTTACCGGAATGAATTGACCGTGTCCGAGTCAATATCCACGCTGGGCCATGAAAAATAATCTCCTCCTGTGGTGTCTCGCTTGGTTTGTGTGCATGCCGGGTCTTTTACACGCAGGCGGGAATACGACTCCCACCAACCTCGGCACGCAGGTGGCCTTTGTGAATACGAGCATCACTTTTAGCCAGCACGATGGGAGGGTGACGGTTCCCTTTCAAGTGACTGGCAATCCGCTGCCGAGTTCCGCGTTCACGGCCGACTTGGTGGCGTTCCGATTTCAAGATGTGACCACGAACAGCGGGGACTACGAGGAATACGGCAACTTCGACACGCAGGGCACGGCGGGAAATCTGGAGCTGCCGCTGTTTATCAAATATACAGGCAGCGTCGTCGATAAGACGTTTCTGATCACGATCGACACGGGGCTGCTGGTGGGCAATTACACCGTGGGGACGCCGAGCACAATCACGGTGACGATCCTGGGGGAGCCCCGATTTTTCATTCGAGCGCTGGCCAGTCCCTCCAGCAAAGGGCGGGTCTCGCGTTCGGCGTATCACACGGTCGGCAGGACGGTGGTGCTGCGGTCAACGCCGAAACCCGGATTCAAATTTATAGGCTGGAGAGAGAACGGAAAGTATGTGAGCTACGCGCCGAGCTACGTCTTTACGGCAGAACGCGACCGGTATCTGAGGGCAAGATTTAGCAATCGCTAACGAGAAGCATTTCCAGAAACGAACGTCGGCGGATAGCGCCCGTCCGCTTTGAACAAGAGGTGGTCCGGACTGTCCAATCTGCCATGTCTTCAGCAGCCAACATTTTTGAGGACAGCGCGGGTGCTTTGGATTCATTTGACTTGGCGACCGGCGAGGCTGGTGCGACCGTTTGCGCGTCTCCCATGTATCGCTCCATCGCCGCCGCAACGACTTTTTCGCCACGCTTCCACGCTGTTCTCGGCGAGGCTGGGCGGATTGCGGAATATTTCAGGGGCGAGTTGCAGTTGATTCACGTGGGCGAGGAGACGCCGGAGAAAAAGTCGCGCATTGCCGACGGCCTCGCGCAGTTGAAACTGGCGGCGGAAACGATCATCCATTGGGCCCCGGGCGATCCGGCGACGATGATTTGCAAGCTGGCGGCGGAGTTTGGCTGCGATCTGGTGGTGGCCGGCGCGGTGCAGGGAGCGGCGGACGGCGGCACGGGCTACCGGCCGTTTGCCAATGACATCGCGCGCAAGCTCATCGCCGAGGCGCCGTTCGATTTGTTTCTCTTTTTGCAGCCGCAGGAAACCCACCAATCGCTCCAGTGCCCGGCGGTGCTGGTGGATTTCAGCGAGACTTCTGCCGAGGCGTTGCGCCAGACCGTGCAAGTGGCGAAGATGCGCGGTGCGGAAAAAGTCACCGCAATCCAGGTGCTCACGACTTTCGACGAGCATCGTCTGCGCAGCTCCGGGTTCCAGGGAAATGCCGACGAGCGGCTCGATCAATTTGTCCTCGATTCCACGCCGCTCGATGTGCCGGTGGAGACGCTCTGCATTCGCGGAAACACCGGATTTGCCGCCTGCGAACATCTTCAGTCCATCGGTGCCGATCTGCTCGTGGTGCCCACCGGGATGCCGGGAAAATCGGACCCGGTGCTGAGCCCGAGCCTCGACTGGCTCTATCAAGTCATCCCCTGCAATCTGTGGGTGATGCGCGATAAAAAGGCACGGTCGAGTTAGACTCGATTCTTCCAGGCCGGGTGCTTCGCGATGAGAGCCAGCGCCTCTTGGAGCAAGGTCTTGCCCGGCTCCATGCGATGCCACGGCGAAGCGCCGGACGGATGCGGCAGCGGGATCACGTCCACCTTTCCGCTCGGCAGATCGACCCGGAAACTTTTCCCAATCGTCTCGGACAACGGCGACTCGGGGAGAAATTGCCGGATCGCCAGCTTGCCGATGGGGAGGATCAATTTCGGCTTTAGAATCGCGAACTCGCCCTCCAGCCAGCGGCGGCAGGTGGCGATTTCCAGTGGATCGGGCACGCGGTCGCCACCCTGCTTCGTCTTGCCCGGAAAACAACGGCAGACCGCCGCCATGTAAACCGTCCGCCGAAACTCCTCCTCGTCCACGCCGCAGCTCTCGGAGAACCACTTGAACAACGTCTTGCCCGCCGTCCAGGCGAAGGGTTTGCCGGCTAGCGGCTCCTTCGTTCCGGGTGCCTGGCCGACGGAGATCACCTTGGAAAAAACCGCGCCGCCGGAGACGCCGGGGCGGATCATTTTCGGGCAAAGCGTGCAGGCGCGAATGCTCTCGACGAGCTCCTGGAGGTCGCTCACGAGAGGAGTTGGAGTAAAATGGCGGCGTCGGCGAGGAACGCTTCCGGAGAGTCGGCGGCGACAAACTCCATCAGCGCAAACCGGTCGCCCGGCAGGGTGTTCACCAGCACCAGATACGACTTCCATTCCGATGCGCCGTCGGCCAGCGGCAGGCGCGAGAAATCTTTCGCCCATTGGAAAACGTGGAGATTGCTAACGCGCGGCAGCAGTTTTTCCAATCCCTCGCGCCGATAGTCCACGTCGAAAAGCGTCTTCGGCTGCCAGATGATCGAGACTCCGGGCACGGCGTCGAGCAGGCGCAGCGCGGCCTCATTGCCATCGGTGAGCGTGCCGTCGTGAAACTCCAGCGCGATGGAAACATCGTTCTCCGCGCCCAGAGCGACGCAGGTTTTCAGGTCGTCCACAATCGACGCGACGAGTTCCGGCGACGCTTCAACGGAAGGCACGTTACCCGCCCAGACACGGATCGTTTTTGCGCCCAGAGCGACGGCGCTGCGCAGGGTCGCGTCGAAGCTCACATCCGTGCCCGCCGCGCGATAATACGAGCCGTAGGAGGACACTTGGAGTCCGGCGGCGGCGGTGAGATCGCGCACGCGTTTCGCCGCGTCCTCGTCGCCATGCGGCACGTGAATGTCCCCTCCCCACTCGATGGCGCGCAGGCCGGCGGCAGAGCCGAGTTCGATTATTTTCTGCGGTTCAAACTGGCGAAAAGTAACAGAGCAGAGGCCGGGCAGAATCATGGATGGATCATGGGCTTTTCTGACGCCGGGCGCAACGAGGTTCGACCGCCCCGTCGTCTTCGCGTCGCATCGAAAATCTCATCGCAGCCATCGACCTTGAGCTGGTGCACGATCTTCAGCAGCTCGCCGAGGCGTCCTTTCGGAAAGCCTTTTTTCGCAAACCACTCGAGGTATTCCACGGGGAGATCGTAGAGCGGCACGCCCACGGGCGGGAAAAATTTCGGGCCAAATTTCCCGAACGGCATGCGCCCCCCGATGATCTCGGAAAGATCTTCGCGAATCCAGTCGGCGATGTTTTCTTCGAGCGACATTCGAGTTCAATCCTAATGGGTTTTGCCGCAAAGTAACGCGATGTTTCCCCGGATATTTCGTTCGCTCGGATGGATGTTAGTCGCGCTCGCGGCGCTCTTCGCCGTCGGCCTGCTGGCGCTGCATCGCGGCGAAACGATCAACGCCGTCTGGCTCGTCGTCGCCGGCGTTTGCACGATGATGATCGCCTACCGTTTCCACAGCAAATGGCTCGCCGTGAAAGTGCTCGAAGTCGATGAACACCGCGCGCCGCCAGCGGTGCGTTTGCGCGATGGGAAAGACTTCGTGCCCACGCATCGCTGGATGGTTTTCGGCCACCACTTCGCGGCGATTGCCGGTCCGGGTCCGCTCGTGGGTATCACTTCGCGATCATGTTCGAGGCGTTGTTCATTCTAACCACGATTGACGCCGGAACGCGCCGTACTAGCGTTTTGCCTTGGCACCACGCTGCTCATCAAAATGGGGAAGACGCGTTATCTCTGGGTGACGTTAGTACCGCTCGTTTTCATGGTCGCGGTGACGTTCGCCGCAGGCTGGGAGAAATTGTTTTCGCCTGATCCGCGAATCGGATTTCTGGCGGGCGCAAATCTGAATCTGCAAAAGATCGGCGACTTGAAAGCGGCGACCGTCGCCTTGAATTATCGGATCGACGCCGTGGTCACCGCCGGGTTTTTGCTGGCGACTTTGATCGTAATCACCGGCTGCGCGTGGACTTGGATTCGACTCCTCACCGGCGGCCTGCATTCGCCGATGAACGAGAGCCCGTCCGTGCGGCTCAGCGCTCTGGCGGAGTAGCGATGCAGCGGCTGGCGACGTTCAGCAAATCCGTGGGATCGACCGGTTTCGAGAGGAAAACATTAAAGCCACAAGCGAGTGCTCGGTCGCGATCTTCGGGCCGCGCAAAGGCCGTGAGCGCTATCGCCGGGATCGCTCCATTTTTGGTCGCAGGCCAGCGACGCAGCTTCTCAATGAGCGCGAAACCGTCCATCTCCGGCATGCCGATGTCGCTGATGATAAGGTCGAAACTCCGCTTCTCGAGTTCGGCCAGCGCCTCCGCTCCCGAGCCGGTCGCGTGAACCGTGGCACCTTCTTTTTTTAGAACTTGCGTGAGCAGCGCCAGCGAGTCGGCGTCGTTTTCCACCAGCAAAACGCGCGTCCGATCCAGACCCGCCCACGGCCTTGGCAGGGCTGCTACCGGTTCGACGAGTGGACTGGAAGCCAGCTCGGACATGGAGGTGCGGCTGGTTTCTTCCGAGGCGGCGGGCAGGCGCAGGCGGAAGGTGGAGCCGAGGCCGTCGCCAGCGCTTTCCGCCGAGACGCTGCCGCCGTGGATTTCGGCGAGATTTTTGACAATCGCCAAGCCGAGTCCGAGTCCACCGTGTTTGCGGGTGATGGACGAATCGGCCTGCCGGAAACGGTCGAAAACGTGCGGCAAAAACTCGGGCGAGATTCCAGCTCCGGAGTCGGTGACGCTGATTTCCACACTGTCCCCGGCGTTCTCCAGGCGGATCTCGACGCGGCCATCGACGGGCGTGAATTTGATCGCGTTGGTGAGCAAGTTCCAGATGATTTGCTGGAGACGCGACGGGTCGCCCATCACGAGGTGGGCGTTGGCGTCGAGGTGCGCTTCGAAGGTAATGTTCTTTGGCTGCGCGGACAATCGGACCGAGTCGAGTGCGGCCTGGATCACGTCGCGCAAATGGATGCGCTGAACGACGAGGCCGATCTTGCCGGTGATGATTTTGTTCATGTCGAGCAAGTCGTCCACGAGCTGGCTTTGCACGCGGGTGTTGCGCTCGATAACGGCGAGTCCCTGCTGGCGCTGCTCCTCGTCGGTCTCGTTTTTTAGCAAATGCGTCCAGCCGAGAATGGCGTTGAGCGGCGTGCGCAACTCATGCGAAAGCGTGGCGAGAAATTCGTCTTTCATGAGCCCGGCGCGCTCGGCCTCGGAGCGGGCGTGGCGTTCTCCGGCGAGAAGGCGCTCGCGTTCGTGCTCGATAAGTTTCCGCTCGGTAATGTCCTGCACGGTGCCGAGCATGACGGTGACTTTCCCATCGGAATCGTACTCGGCCCGGCCCCGGGCGGAGACCCAGGCCTCGCGTCCGCCGTCGTGGAGAACGCGATACTCAATGTCGTAATCGCCGTGCTGCTCGACGGCAGTTTGCACAGCGAGAACGGCGCGCTCGCGATCGTCGGGATGCAGCTTGGTGAGAATATTCGCCCACGTCTCGATCTTGCCCGGCGGCAGGCCAAAGATTTCGCAGCCGCGCTCCGAAAACACCGTAAGATCGGTCGCCGGATTCCAGCTCCAGTCGCCGAGGCGCGAGTGCTCCATGGCGAGTTTGAGCTGGGTCGTGGAAGCTTGGAGCGCGGTGGCGGCGCGTTTGCGTTCCTCGATTTCGCGCTTCAACTGGTTGTTTAGCAGGGCCGCTCCCGGCAATGCCAGCGCGTGGGGCAGCGAGCGCAAAATGAGGATGACAGTGGACCACGAGGCGAGCGCGGTGATGAATTTTACCAAGGCCGACAGGCGATACCACGGATGCCAGAAGATCGTGGCGTCGATGAGATGCGTGAGCCCGCAGGAAAGGATGAACGCGGCGAAAAACCAGTAGAGCGTCGGGAAAACGATTTTTTGCCGCCGGACAAAAATGAAGAAAACGATAGCCAGCGGGATCGCCACGTAGGCCGCGAAAATGGCGAGATCGGAAAGTATGTAAAGCCAGCCGAGGAAGTCGGACCAGTTTCCGCAATGCCAGCGGGCTGGAAAGTCAGTCGTATCGAACAGCTTACGAAAAAATTCTTCCATGGGGGAGTCAGGGTCGAATGGACCAGGTCTGGCTCCAATCGACTGACACCTAACTCTGGAAGCTAGATTCGTCTAGTTTTTTGCAAGAAATGTAAAGTGAGCCCGGTTCAATCCGCATCGTCCGCCGACTCGACTTCCCGCTCCTCGCTCGCCAGATCATCCTCGGCGACGAGACGGCGCTCGTGCTCGGCTTCCTCGACGCCTTCCTGCACGAGAATCTCCGAAAAACTACTCTCGTTCTCCAGTGGCGTCCGGGGAACCGCCGTCCCGCTGCTCGTGGGCGGTTCGTCCCAGGCTGCGAGATCGACCAGCGCCGGATCGACGACTTCGGGCTCGATGCTCGGGTGCCAGGTGCCGCCGAGTTCCTGAGTAGCGGTTTGCAGGTCGATCTCGTTCCAAGTGCCGCGTCCGTCCATGCGGGCGAGTTCCCCGGCGCGGGTTTCGATGGTTTCGCGGCTGATTTCTCCCGCGCCGGCACCGCGCACTTCGAAGCGGTCGAGATGAGGTTGCTCGTTGTCCATGCGCTAGCTATTGGTGGTGATGCGATCGTTCTTTTCGACGTTGTGCATGTAGGTCGTGGAAATGTCCTCAGCGCCGTCGTTCTTGAACAACTCCTTCGCACGCTCCAGCTCCTTGTCGTCGTGCGCGTGGACGGAGATGAGGTAGTGGCCATTCTTTAATTTCTCCTCGTAGAGACGCGCCTCAAACTCCGGGATGCCCGCCCCGACGAGTCCGCCGACGATGCCGCCGGTGGCCGCGCCGATGCCGAGTCCGCTGAGCGCTCCCATGATCGGACCGGCGGCGATGAATGGGCCTACGCCGGGAATGGCGAGCGCGCCAATGCCGGCAAGCAGACCGAGAACCCCGCCGATCACGCCACCTGTGGAGGCTCCGGTGGCGATGCCCTCGGGGGCTTTGGTTTCCTTGACGTGACCGAAGTCGTGCCGGCCCTCGGTGTCGGGCGCGAGGATGGAGATGTCGCTCGTGGGAAATCCGCTTTCCTGGAGATCGATGACGATGGTGTTGGCCTGGTCGAAGTTTTTGGCGATGCCGAATACTGCCTTGTTCATAATGTTAGTTTTTCTAGTTGGATTGGAGTTGGGGTTGAATGGAGTTAGTCCTTTTTGACTTCGAGTTCGTTCTTCAGTTCCTTGATGCCTTGAACGCCCTTGGCGGTGGCGGCGATTTTGTTTTTCTCGTCCTCGGAATTGACCGTGCCGCGCAGGGTCACCGCGCCCTGAATGGTGATGACTTTGATGTTCTTGGCGTTCATGGAAAGGGCGTCGTCCTTCACGAGCGAGCGGCGAATGGCGGCGGTGAGCTGGATGTCCTCGGGCGTATTCGACTGGTCCTCGGGCGTGAGCGTTTCGCCGGATTTGTCGCGCTGGTTTTGCGCGGTGTTGTCCTTGTCCTTAGGGGCGTCCGGCTGGTCCTCGGCGGATTTATCCGCGCTGGAAACGCCGGGCGCGGTGGTATCGCTATTGGTGGTGGGAACGGCTTTGTTGGTGTTGTCCTCGGCGTAAACGACGCCTACCAGAGACAGGGCCACCAGAGTGCTCAAGAGAGTTTTCATGGGTGATGTGGGGTTGGGCAAACGAACGTCGCTCGCCTGCCTAGGTAACGATGTCTCCGCGCGATCCGGTTGTATGAGCGCGAATTTTTTAATGGTTAGAAGCGGCTGCGGATTTTTTCTGCGACTTAATGGATTTCCTGCTGGCTATAAATAAGCACTGGCGTCATGCTCCTCGGCGTCTGGAACCAAGCTTCCTGATTTTGTCCCGTTTTCTTATGACTCTGCACCCCATCAGCCGTCGCTGTTAGATCAGCATGAAAGTCATCCCCCAACTTCTCCGGGCCCTCCTCGTCGCCGAGTCCAACGAGGATGCGACACCCTTGATTGAGGCTTTAAAGCGCGGCGGTTATGAGCCGGATTGGGAGCGGGTCGAGACCGAGACCGCCCTGCGCAAGGCGCTGGTCTCGAAGGAATGGGACGTGGTTTTTTGCGATTACTCCATGCCGGACTTGGACGCGCGGCGGACGTTGCGCATCCTTCGCGAGACGGGCGACACGCTCACGGCGATTGTCGTTTCGGGCCAGGCGGGCGAGGAAGTCGCGGTCGAGGCGATGCGGCTGGGCGCGAATGATTTCGTTCTCAAAAACAACATCGAACGCATCGTCCCGGCCATTGAACGCGAACTCGCTGCGTCGATCCTTCGCCGCGAACGCCAGGCCGCCACTATCGCGCTACGCGAAAGCGAGGAGCGCCACCGGGTGCTCTTCGACCGGAGCCCGCTGCCGATGTGGGTCTATGATCCGAAGACGCTGAATTATCTGGCCGTGAACGAAATGGCCGTGCGCGAATACGGGTACACCCGCGAAGAATATCTCGCGATGAGCCTGCGGGATTTGCGCCTGCCCGAGGACGTGGCCGAGCTGTTGCAGTCGTTTTCCTCCATGAAAAACGACTCGGATTATCTGCCCCAGGCCACGCGCCGCCATCGCAAAAAAGACGGCACCATCATCATCGTGGAAATCGCCGACCAGGCGATCACCTTCAATGGCGTCACCGCCCGCGTCGTGCAGGCGGCGGACATCACCGAGGCACGCCGGGCCGCCGACCAGATCCGGGAGCAGGCCGCCCTGCTCGACCACGCGCAGGACGCCATCGTCGTGCAGAATCTCGAGGGCGATATCACGTATTGGAACAAAAGCGCCGAGCGCGTCTTCGGCTGGACAGCGGAGGAGGCTCTGGGCCGCAAAGCCCCGGAATTGCTCTACGAGAATCCAGTCATTTACCACGAGGCCTTCGACGCCACGCTGCTGGACGGCGACTGGGTTGGCGAAGTACGCAAGCTCACCAAGACCGGCGGTCAGGTGCTCGTCGCAGCCCGTTGGACTCTCCTGCGCAACGACTCGGGCGAGCCGCAGGCCGTGCTGGTGATCAACACCGACGTCACCGAAAAGAAACAGATGGAGGTCCAGTTCTTTCGCGCCCAGCGCATGGGCAGCATCGGCACCCTCGCCGGCGGCATCGCGCACGACCTCAATAACGTCCTCGGCCCCATCATCATGGGCGTCGATCTCATGAAAGTCCGCGCCACCGATCCACAGGACATCAACATTCTCAACCTCATGGAAATGAGCGGCCAGCGCGGAGTGGACCTCGTGCGGCAAGTGCTCTTTTTCGCCCGCGGCATCGAGGGACGGCGCGGCTCGGTGAGTGCGATCCAACTCGTTCGCGACCTCGAAACCATCGCCTGCGAGACGTTTCCCAAATCCATCACCATCGAAGTCGAAGCTCCCGAGGACACGTGGAATATGCCGGGCGACAAAACGCAGTTTCACCAGGTGCTGCTGAATCTCTGCGTGAATGCCCGCGACGCGATGCCTGCTGGCGGACGCCTGCGCATCAGCGCGCACAATCGCCAGATCGACGAACAATTTGCCGCCACGCAGCTCACCTGCCACCCGGGCTCCTACGTCGCACTCGAAGTCAGCGACACCGGCATCGGCATGGCACCCGAGGTCGTCGCGCGGATGTTCGAGCCGTTTTTCACCACCAAGGAACTCGGCCACGGCACCGGGCTTGGGCTTTCCACGACCGACTCAATCATCAAAAATCACGGCGGCTTCGTCATCGTGCAGAGCGAGCCGGGTAAGGGCACCACGTTTCAAGTCTTTCTGCCTGCCGAAATAGCCCCCATTGAAATAGGAGACCCGGCCATTCCATTGGATCTCCCCCGTGGCAACGGCGAGCTTATTCTCATCATCGACGACGAGGCATCCATCCGCTCCATCACCGGGGAAACGCTGGCCGCCTTCGGCTATCGCACGCTCAGCGCGAGCGACGGCGCGGAAGGTGTGGCCACCTATGCGCAGCACGCGGGCGAGATCGCCGTCGTGCTGACCGACATGATGATGCCCGTGATGGGTGGCGCGGCGACGGTGCGCGTGTTGCTCCGGCTCGATCCGCAGGTGCAGATCATCATCGCCAGCGGGTCGAGTTCGAAAACCATGGAAGCCGAGGTCGCCGAGATGGGGGTGAAGTTTTTCATGCCCAAACCCTACAACGCCGAGACCCTCCTCCAGACGCTGCACCAGTTGCTGCATCCGAAGGATTGAGAGTCGAAGCCGGGCGACTGCTTTCCAGGGAGTGGCAGTCGAGTTAGGTTCTAATCTTTCTCATCCCACCCGGAGTCGGGCATGTCGTCGGGGCTGGGGAGTGTGGCGATGGTTTTGCCGTCCTGATCGTAGGCGACGATGCAACCGCCCGCCTCGGTGGCTCCGGCGATGAGGCCGTTGGTGCCGCCCCATTTCAGGTTGAGACCGCCGCCGTCGAGCTTGCTTTGCAAAGTGGCGCGCTCGATGCCGAGTTCGCTTAAAACCGTCAGGCGTCCGCCTTCCTCGCCGGTGCCGAGGCCGAGTTGCGTGGTACCGTCGCTGCCTGCGAAGAGGCCGACGCCGCCGTTGGGTCCAGCGTAGAGATTGATCGCGGGGGTGTTGTCGGGGTTGGTGAGGAGGAAGCCGATGTGGTTTTTGTCGGCGGTGGGTCCGATGACGGCCTGGATGTGCTCCTGGTGCGAGAGGAAAAAGGAGCCGCCCTCGGCGCTGACTTGCAACGCTGCCCGGTGTTCCCCTCCGCTGGCGACGAAGCCGGCGCCGTTTGCGGTGGCGGTGACAACGGCTTTTCCGCTGCCGCTGCCGTGGGTGAGTTCGATGTGACCCGACTCGTTTTTGATATGGAGCTGGGCCATGGCCCCGGTTTTTGTGGAGGTGATTTCCACGAGGCCGCCATTTGCGTCGCTGCCGAGTTCGAGGACGACCTTTCTCTCGCCGGTGCCGAAGCGCATGTTGCCGCTGCCGTCGGGCAGGGCCATCATGCTGATGCCGTTGCCACCGCGATCTCCGGCGTCCTCGCCCATGAAAACCATGCTGCCGCTCTTCGAGGCCATGAGAGTGATGCCAGCGTCCTTGCTGCCCGGCGGATAAAGCAGCAAGCCGTTGCCGGAGGGCGACGGTATGAGGATAATGGCGCGGTCGCCCTCTGCGCTGGTGACGCCAATGGTGCCGGCGTTTTCGTTGGTGGTGCTCATGCGGGCGATCATGTGCATCTCGGCGTTGAGGATGCCGACCTCGCCTTTTTCGTTGCCGGAATGCATGACGACACGCGGTGAGCCGTCCGGTGCGCAGACGCTCACGACTCCTGCGTCGGCGATGCCCTTGATGCCGGCCCGTGGAATGCCGCCGGGCGAATGCACGAGGAGGTTGCCGTGCCCATCGGGATCGGTCTGCATGTGGACGGTGGCGTGCCCGTCGTTGCCGTAAAGGGTGATTTCGCCAAAGTTTTCCGCGGCGCGGAGGACTAGCCGGCGTTTCTCGTCGTCGCCGCGAAAAACGAGATAGGGTCCGCTGTCAGCGACTCCAAAGTAAGCGAGGGTGCGGCGTTCCTGGTCGAGAATGTTCAGGCTGTGCGTGTGGAGATCGTTGCAGGTGATGGCGCGGCGGGTGATTTTTCCCTCGTCGTCCTTGGTGATGTGGAGGATGCCGTTGAGCAGCGTGCGCAACTCGGCAACTTCGGCTTTCAGTTTCTCAAACTCAGCGGGATCGACGGTGTTCATGAGAATGCCAGATGTAGGCTGCGCGCGGAGTTTGGTCGAAGAGATTCGGGGGTATTTTCAACTTTCATCGAACATAACGAGTCAGATCGCACTCTAACTCCTCGCTATGTTTTACGGACTCTTTCTCTTTGCTGGAACCATGCTGCTGTCGCTCTGGGCGATGTGGCGGGTGAAAAGCGTTTACAATCGCTACAGCCAGATGCGCTGCGCCTCGGGCGTGACGGGGGCGCAAGTCGCGCAAGCCATTCTTACGAAATCCGGGATCAGCGATGTGGAAATCGTGCCACTGAATGAGCAGATGGGCGACCATTACGATCCAACTCAAAAACGGCTCGTGCTCTCCGAGGCGAACTATTACGGACAGTCGCCTGCGGCTCTCGGCGTGGCGGCGCACGAGTGCGGCCACGCGATTCAACATCAGCAGGCCTACGCGCCGCTGCATCTGCGGATGGCGGCGGTGACGGCGACGAATTTTGCGAGTCAGATTGTCATGATCCTGCCACTGATCGGCTTGATGACCGGAATGTTTCGCGGGCAGACGATGATCCTCATTATGGCCATTGCCTGGGGCGTGATCATGGTCTTCAACCTCATCACGCTGCCAGTCGAGTTTGATGCGTCTCGCCGCGCAAAAATCCTGCTGGGCGACATGGGTTACATCGGCACGGCGGACGAAATGCTGGGCGTCAAACGCGTTCTCAACGCCGCAGGCTGGACCTACGTGGCGGCGTTCATAACGTCGCTCGCCTACTTCCTCTGGTATCTGCTGCCGATGCTGACTGGCGGACGGCGCAACAACTAACAGCCGACTAACATTTCGATCTAACTCGACTCACGGCCGAGTTAGACTTCCACGGTGTCGCCAAACTCGATGCCCAAGTTTTTGGCCAGCCGGGTGAGCGTGGGGGAGATCGGGCGCTTTCTCGAAAGCACCTTCTCAAGATCGACCAATGTTACTTTTCCATCGCGCAACGACGTCATCGTGCCGGTCTCGCTTTGCAGCAAACCCATCACCGCCAGCTCGCCCATGCGCGTGGCCAGCATTCGATCGTAATGACTCGGGCTTCCCCCGCGCTGGACGTGACCCAGCACCGTGCGGCGCACTTCCTGTTGCAGCATGTTTTCACCGCCGACTTCCTTCATTTTATTGATGAGTTCCTCGGCAGAGCAAACGCCCTCGGCGAGAATGATGAGACTGCTTTTTTGCCTTTTGGCGTAGCGCTTCGCCAGCATCTCCAGAATGCGCGGCATATTATAGCGATACTCGGGAATAACGGCCACCTCGGCCCCGCATGAAATGGCGGTGGTGAGCGCCAGATAACCGCTCCCCCGGCCCATGACCTCGACGAGAAAGCAGCGGCTGTGCGAGCGGGCGGTGTCTTTGATCTTGTCGATCATCTCGACAATCGTGTTGCAGGCTGTATCCACGCCGACGCCCATTTGAGTTCCATAGATATCGTTGTCGATCGTGCCGGGAATGCCGACGATGGGAAATCCGAGTTGCGTGAGCTTGAGCGCGCCAGTCAATGATCCATCACCGCCGATAACGACCAATCCCTCGACGTTTTGCGCGCGCAATTTCCGCACCGCCTCCGCCTGCCCCTCGGGCGTCATCATGCGCTGGCAGCGGCTGGTATGCAGGACGGTGCCGCCACGCTCAAGGAGTCCGCTCAAAGTCTCACTGGTTAGATCCACAATTTCGTCGTCGAAAATACCGTCATAGCCATTCTGATAACCCAGGGCGCGGTAGCCCTGGCGGATCGCGATGTGGGCAACGGCGCGCACGGCTGGGTTCATGCCGGGCGAATCGCCGCCGGATGTTAGGACGGCGATGGAGCGGGCGTGTTGGGATAGATTCATGGCAGAAATAAAAGCGGCGAAATGAGAGAGATTTGTTTGAACAGTGGCTTGGTTAGGTGGTCAAAGAATACAGGTTAAGGCGATTCGGGTCGTAGCACGTTTATTTTAGTGTTTCCTTGGTTTCATCGTGCGCGGCCCGAATCAATTTTCGAAGCGGATGTTGGAGGAACTCGGGAGAGTGTCAAGACTGGTGATGCGTGCTTCTCGCATCCATTTTCCCGTGGTGCTGGATTTGGTTCAGACTGCTGGTTACTGGTCGCGCGTTCTGGCGATTATTGGGCAACGGCGGATTTCCTTGCCCCGGCAGCACGGATGGCACGCGCGCTGCTATTCCTAGAGTACCAAGATGAAAGTCTCTTGGATCGAAAATCAAAAAGATAGCGAACTCATTCGTGCCTGGGTCGAACTCGTCGATCCGGTCTGCAAAAACGAAGGCGAAACCTGGCAATACATGGCCTCCGAACACCACGGCCACTGGCAGCATGTTTTCCGGCATCGCTGCCATCCGGCCACGGGCGAAGTTATGTTTGTCCGCGTGCCTGCCGACGCGAAATGGCAGCCCGGCTGGTGCCAGGAAGTCGAGTGAGTTTGAGCGTAATCTAACTGTCTGTCCTGCCCGGCTCGCGCAGAATCAGGAGCGACGTCGCCGTGTCCAGGGCGCGTTGCAAAGTCCGGTCGAGCAAAGGCGTGGGATCGGACGGTTGCCGGCCCGCTTTCTCCGCCTTGCGAGCCTGATAGTTATCCAACTCCGGGTTTCTCCCCGCGACAAGCGAAGCCTCGTTCATGTGCGGGCGCTCGATCTCAAAAATGAACGACGCGATACCCTCTTTTTCGCTCCGAGTGAGAATCTCGCGTTCCTCATTCAGATCAGCACTAACCGCAAGATCGGGCGCAACGCCATTTTGCAAAAAATCCCCCGGCAGCCCCGGCAGCACAATCCGGCCCACGGCGATTTCCAGATTCACCCGGTCATTTACGAGCAAGGAGGTAAACTCCAGCGCCTCACCCTTCGTTTTTTTCCCCACGATCAAGGCGTGCGCCTGCTGCCGCAACGCCGCGGCCACGACCTCCGCAGGACCGTTGGTATCCTCATTCACGAGAACGACGAGGATGCCGTTAAAGAGCGCCTCGCCTTGGCCAGCGAAGTTTTTTCCGGTGTTCGATCCGCTGCCGACGAGGCTGAAAAGACTCTTCCCGCCGCCGGTGAACAGCCCAATCGCCTGGGCCGCCTGCTCATAGCCAGCGCTGCCGCGGGTCGCCCGCAGATCGAGGATCGTCGCCGGTGTCTTCGGCGCTTTTCGCAGCGAATCTGCCAGTTGCGAGATGTTGTCTTCGGACAAATCGCCGAGCCGCGCATACAAGATCGAGCGCGGCAGGATTTCCTCCTTGAAGTTGACTCCGATGGCAATCTCACCAGACCCCTCGCGGGCGGTGAGACGGGCATTTCTGCCGAGCTTTTGCAGCACGCCTTGCAGTCGCGCGCGCTCGAGTTCCGCAGGGTCGATGCCGCCGGATTTGGAGATCAGGGAATTCAGTTTTTCCCAAGTGGATTTCACCTCGGCTGGCGTGAGTTGGTCGATCACGGGCCGGATATCCTCCGCAGCCAGCCAGCCGGTGAGACCCAGAAAAAGGAGCGAAAAAAGGAGTTTCATGGCAATGCAACCCGGTTGCAGGGGCAGTTTAGATCGACTTCAACCCGATGTCTTGACGGTAAAATTGTCCGTCGAAATGGATTTTCGCCACCGCCTGATACGCCTTTTCGCGGGCTGATTTTACATCCGCCGCAAGCGCCGTAACTCCCAGAACGCGTCCGCCGGAGGTGACCACCGTCTCGCCCGCACGCTGGGTTCCCGCGTGAAAAACGAGCGCGCCACTGGCCTCCGCATCGGCGATCCCACTGATCGGCAATCCTTTTGGATAATTTCCCGGATAGCCGCCCGAGGCCATCACCACGCAAACGGCGGCGCGGGAATCCCAGTCGAGTTCCATTTCATTCAGGCGACCGTCGATGGTGGCTTCCAGCAGATCGACGAGATCGGACTGCAAGCGCGGCAGCAAGACCTGCGTCTCCGGGTCGCCGAAACGACAGTTAAACTCCAGCACTTTCGGTCCGTCTGCCGTGATCATCAGCCCCGGAAAAAGCATTCCTTTAAACTCGATTCCGTCGGCCTGAATGCCCGCGATGAAGCGATCCATCACCTCGCGCCGCACGCGTTCCTGCATCGCCGCGTCCAGGATCGGCACCGGACTGCACGTTCCCATGCCGCCGGTATTCGGGCCAGCGTCGCCATCGAAGGCGCGCTTGTGATCCTGCGCCCCCGGAAACAAGAGATACGATTTTCCATCCACCAGCGCGTGAATCGAGCATTCCTCGCCCGTTAGAAATTCCTCGATCACCACCGAAGCGCCGGATTCGCCAAACTCCCGCAGCTCCATCATTCGATGAATCGCGTCCTCTGTTTCCGCCGCTGTCTGCGCAATAATGACACCCTTGCCGAGCGCCAGACCGTCGGCCTTGATCACGACTGGAAGGCCCAGTTGCGAGGCAAATGACCGCGCCGCCGCCGGATCGGTGAATTGACCGGACCGCGCCGTCGGGATGCCATGACGCTCCATAAATTCTTTGGCAAAAATTTTCGAAGATTCCAGACGCGCAGCGGCCTGCCGCGGCCCGAATACTCTTAACCCCGCCTCTATAAAAAGGTCCACGATGCCCCCAGCCAATGCATCATCTGGTCCGACTACCGTCAAATCCACCCCCTCAGAAACCGCGTAATCCCGCAACTTTATCAAATCTGATACACTTATATGCGAATTATTTGCCGTCCCACCATTTCCTGGCAGACAAATCACCTCAGTTACACGTGGTGATTGTTTTATTTTCCATGCGAGCGCGTGCTCACGTCCGCCTCCTCCTACGATTAGTATTTTCACTCGGCAAAACCGTATTTGCGGCATCCGAAAAGCCAAGCCCGAAGCGAGTTTCTTTCAAAAGAAAACAGCCCGCCGCCCTCTCCTGTGCCACATTGGGCACCCCCTCTGCTAAAGAAAGAAGTGACTATGGACCTCTATGAAGCAAAATCCGACCGCGGCCTCGAAAGGCGTGTGGATGAAGGGGATTTGAGGAATCTGTATCGCGCCGGGTATCTGCACCTCGACTCGCAGGTCCGCCGCTCCGGTTCACCCAACTGGTTCCGGGTCGATGAGATGTTTCCTAATTTTTCGCGCATTCCCTCGGGGAAAAAATACAGCGCCAATTTCAAGGCCAAGGCTCCAGGGACGAACATGCGCAAGGCCGTCGGCATCATCCTGCTCATCCTCATCGTCGCCGTTTTGCTGGCGCGCTTTTCCCAGAAAATCTCCACGCAGCAGATGTACTCCGCCCCGCTTCAGGATTCGTCGCGCTGAGGAAAGTGATTCAGCGCCATCAGAGTCGAGTTCCAGCGAAATGACTGGCGGATCGCGCTGGTGATGTAGCTTTTGGCGACTTCCACCGCCTGCGGAAGTTCTTGGCCCAAGGCGAGTTGCGCGGTAATGGCCGCCGAATACGTGCAGCCCGTTCCGTGGGTCGTCACACCCTCGACAAACGGCGCCTCGTAGCGCCAGACCTCGTTTCCGCTGATCAGCAAATCGACCGCTGAGCCGCCGGGCAGATGGCCGCCTTTCATCAGGATCGCGGTGCCAAACTCGGCGCTGAGCGCTTTTCCCGCGAGTTCCATTTGATTCACGCTGGTGATTTTTCCCTGACCCCAGAGAACGGTGGCTTCGTCCAGATTCGGGGTGATCAGCGTCGCCCTCGGCAGCAGTTTTGTGCGATACGCCTCGACCGCCGACGCCTGCAACAACGTGTCGCCCGAAGTCGCGACCATCACCGGATCGACCACGAGTGGAATGGAACTCGACTGCAACGCGGCGACGACGGCCTCGATGATTTCCGTCGAAAAGAGCATCCCGGTTTTCAGCGCGGTGACCGGGAAATGTTCCAAGCTGAGGGCGATTTGCTCGGCGACGATCCGAGTTTCAATCGATTGGATCGCCGTCACGCGACCCGGCACTTCGGCGACCACGCAGGTCACGGCGGTGAGCCCGTAAACGCCGAAATGGGAAAACGTCTTCAAGTCCGCCTGAATGCCCGCCCCGGCGGAATTATCCGAGCCGGCAATAGTCAGCGCGACCGGCGTCATGGGAAACTCCTCGCCTCCGTGACGACGAAATCCATTCGCCGGTCGTGGAGTTCCATCGGGATCTGCGGAACGATTTGAAAGTCGAAGCAGACGCCCACCGTGACCACTGCCGGATGCGCCGCGAGCCAGCGGTCGTAGAAGCCTTTGCCGCGCCCGAGGCGACTTCCATTGGGTTCAAAGGCCATTCCCGGAACCAGCACCAGATCGGGCACGCGCGGTTCGTCACCGGTCGGCTCGTGCAGGTTCCAGGCGCCGGGTTGCAGATCCGAATGCGACTCGACCACGAGGAAATGCAGATCATCGCCCGCCACTTTCGGGTAAAGAAACGTCTTCCCGCCGCAATGCAGATCGGACCACAGGATCGTGGTTTCCATCTCGTCGGAGCGGCCCGCGAAAAGCCCGATGACCTCCGCTTTTTGCCACGCAGCGAGCGCGCTCAGCCGGGCGGCGAGGGCATGCGAGGCGGCGATCCGGTGATCGGAATCAAACTCGCCCAGCGTGCGGCGCATCGTCTGGCGCAGGAGCGATTTCGTCATCTGCCGGTAAACTAATTGCGCGGGCGGCGTTTGCGAATATCCTTTTCGCCTGTCCCGGCAATGAACGAATTTCCGTCTCCTGGCTCCTCCGATTCCACCCCCAAACGCAAGGTGGGCCTGCGTCCCGGCAAAGGCTGGAACAAGCGCAATTTCCTCACGGAAGTCTTTCTGCCGACGCTCCTCTCGAAGCGCGAGGGAATGCCCGAAACGGTGATCTTTCCGGCGCTGCGGGAGAATGAAATCGGCATCACCTGGATCGGGCACGCGTCGTTTCTCATTCAGACCGCCGGGGTGAACATCCTGATCGATCCGAACTGGGCGAGCTGGCTGAAAGTCGTCAAGCGGATCAAGCATCCGGGCGTCCATTTGCACGATTTGCCGGACATCGATCTCGTCCTCGTCACGCACGCCCACTTCGATCATCTCGACCGGAAAAGTCTCCGCGCCGTGGCGGCGGATCAGCCCATCGTGGTGCCGTTTGAGGTGGGAAACCTGGTGCACGACCTGGGTTTCAACCGGGTGCACGAGCTGCATTATTGGGAAACGATGACCCACGGGCCGCTGGAAATTTCCCTGACGCCGTGCCATCACTGGGGCGCGCGAATGCTCCACGACTCGCATCGCGGCTTTGGCGGGTTTCACATCAAAATTGGCGACCGGAGCATCTTCCACTGCGGCGACACCGCGTATTTCGATGGGTTTGCGGAGATCGGCGAGCGGTGTCCCATCGAGATCGCGCTGCTGCCGATCGGGGCCTACGACCCGCCGAGCGGGCGCGAGGTCCACATGAATCCCGAGGAGGCCGTGAAGGCGTTTCAAGAACTCGGCGCGCGGACTTTGATCCCGATGCACTACGGGAGTTTTCGGCTGAGTTACGAGCCCGTGCACGAGCCACCGGAGCGCCTGCTGCAAGAGGCGAGTCGCATGGGGATCGCAGAGAAAATCTGCATCATGCGCGAAGGCCAGCCGATGGTGTTTTAGGCGTCACGCCCCTTCTCGCGTCACCCCCGCCGGTGGACACGTCGTCCGCGAAAAATTCTCCATCGGCGACTACGACCACATCGCCCTGGTCACCGACCCCGATGGCAACATGTTCGGCTGCACTCGATGGAATAGGTTCGCAGCCTCTGTGACTCGTCATTTAGTTTGCTCCCATGCGCTACTTGATGAACCAAAAACTCTTCTGCCTCGGCGACGACTTCACCATTCGCAACGAGGCGGGCGAGGACGTCTATCTCGTCGATGGCAAAGCCTTTAGCTTCGGCGACAAACTCTCTTTCCTCGATATGGCCGGTCGCGAACTCGCCTTCATCCGCCAAAAACTCTTCGCCTGGGGACCCACCTACGAGATCCACCGCGACGGCGAGTTAGTAGCCGTGGTGAAGAAAGAAATCTTCACCCTCTTCCGCTGCCGTTTCACCGTCGACGTGGAAGGCCCCGATGACTTGGAAGCACAAGGCGACTTCATGGATCACGACTACACCTTTAGCTGCGGATCGCGACCAGTCGCGGAAGTCTCCAAGAAATGGTTTGCCCTGCGCGACAGCTACGGCGTCGAGATCGCCGACGACGCAGACGCCGTCCTCATCCTAGCTAGCACCGTCGTCATCGACATGGTGTGCCACGGAGATCAGAAGAGGCGTTAGACGTCTATTAAGCTGCGCTACTATCGTATATAAGTGCTCCATTTTTCTGGTTCCCAAGTTGCACTGCGTCCGATCGTATCTAACACCACTCATCGCGGTTTAACATCGAGAAAACTTTTAATCACTGCACACGCGCAAGTGCCTTCCAAGAGCGCCAGTTGGACACAATGAACTATTCCGGCATCGAGCTGCGGGGAATACGGCAGCTGAGTCGTTAGCTCAAACATCAGGGTGATGGGTTGACGGCCGTTGATTCATTGAACGAAGAAGAACTTCTTCGTGCTTCATCTCGGGCTGATTGATTATCTCCAGATAACTCTGTTACTACAAGCTTTTCTGAAACACCTTCATCATCCTTAGGCTCCACTTCGATTACAAAAGCTTCTCCATATATAGCTCTAAAGGCGTTCTGAAACTGATCTGTCTTGCGAAATTCATTAAATAAAGGCCATGTCTCATATCCCACACGAGTCACTCCTTTCGCATTGGCCCCCAGCTCCCTCATAACCTTCTCAGCATCATCAAATCTATCTGTAAGAACCGCTACAGCTAACTTGAAGTTATCAGAACAATCAGACCAATCCTGATCAGTAATTAGCTTCTCTACCTTCTCAGGAACGCCGCCCCATTTATACGCTATCGCCAAGTTTATTATAAACACTCGCTTGGTAACGTTAGAGTGGTGCTTCTTAATGGTTTGGCTGGCGAATTTTGATAAGCACGCTGCAAGGCGATACTGCTGTTCTTTTAGTAGATTAAAAGTGGTATCAATCAGAGCATCATCTGCCTTTTCGAGATCTGAAGGAGCGAATTTGCGCCATAAAACTTGGCTCAGCTTTACTCCAATCTCGAACAAACAAATAAAGGCCAATGTAAAATACTTTGCGGACACATTCAACCTATCACCAATAGCGATTTCAGTAATATCAACTTTGTTGGCTCTGCACACTTCAACATATTGTCTCGAAACTACTCCGTCAGTGTGGACAAACAGATTTCTTCTTTCAGTCATCTCTAAAAAGATCGGCCAAGCTTGCAAATCTTTGCGCAGCACAATGTCGAGGCGCTTTTCCATCCAGTCGAATTGCTTGTTATGACTTTCGCGAATAACAGATTCTACTTCTTTCTCGACTAGATATTCCCGTGCATTTTGGATATCTCCCAGCTTAACCAGCTCCTCAAATGTTAATGACCGTTGGGATGCATTCAACATTTCTGGTTTTAGGTAGAAGACCGCTTTAAGTAGATCTCCCAAAAAGGCATCATAGCAACTTACCATGGCGACCAAAAAGGCTTTGGGTGTCTGATGATACGCGGCATTTAAGTTATCTCGTTTGCGATCCAGTAGCTCGAATGTAGCCACTTTGCGCATAGGAATTGTATATGTTGTTTTCTTTTCTCCTACAGCTTCCTGCACGCCACTTTTCGATACGAAATTTTTGAACGTCTCAGACGCACGGTCTGTTTCCTCGGAAATGAGCGGCATGACAATTTCCATTGCCTGCTTGATTCCTTGCAATTTGGAAACGTACCGTTCGAGAGCAGTTGCAATTTTCTGCGAGGGTTCTGGTTCATCATCGGGAGCATTTTCCGGTAACTTTGTTTCCATAAAATTAGAGGTGATCTTGCGTAGATAAATAACCACTCAATCCACCAAAGGTCGGTCGGGCTGCAAGCCAAACGCGGTGCGTTGGGCGGCATTGATGGGGTCGCGGTGGGTGTAGACTTGGTCGGCGGTGCCTTGCAGGTCGCGTCTTAGGGGGTTGAGCACTTCGAGGATTTCTTTCTTGAGCAAGGCCAGGAGGGCGACGGCTTGGGTTTCGGCGTCGCCTTGGGCCCAGTTCGCTCCCTGATAGGTGATGCGCAGGGTGTCGAGGGTGGTGATTTCGGCGGGGAGCACGCCTTTCAGTTTATCCTTGGGCGCGGTGCCGCCGGGGCCGGCGCTGAGTTGGCCAAAGGCGTAGGCGGCGAGGTCGAGGAGTTCCTGGGTGCTGTGGCTGGAGATGGCTTCGCCGATGCCGTAGGCTTTGCGCTCGGCGCTGCCGCTGGCGTGGGTGCGGCGAGCGCCTTTCAAGATGGGGTCGAGGGCGTGAACGATGGCTTTGCGGGCGGTGTCCTCTTCGGCGGTGCGGGTGAGTTTGCCGGTGCGGAGTTCTTTGATGCGGGCTTTGTAGCCGGTGCAGACGCCGAGCGAGGCGGTGAGGAGGGTTTGGTCGGCGGCGCTCCACTCGCGGATGTCGAGGGCGGCGGCGATGTCGGTCTTGGCGGCTTCCTGCCGGCAGTCGTCGGCGAGGGTGATGTCGTCTTCGAGGCTTTGGCTGATGAATCCGCGTGGGCCGCGGGTGGTGGCTGGAGTGGGCGCTGGCGTTGGAGTTGGTTCGGACATAATGGATGTGTGTTGGTTTGGTGTTGTTGAGTGGAGTGGTTGGAGCGGTTTGGACAGGAGTTAGGCGGAAATGAGGTGAATTAGTCTTCCATCGACGAGAATTAGGCCGAATCGACTCGGTTTAGCGTTCCAGCGACGATAGTTATGGCTCCAACGACGGTTACTATCGCTCCAGCGATGGGCGTTATTGTTGCAGTGACGAGTGTTAGGGTTCCGGCGACGACGGTTATGGATCCAGCGACTGGGAATAGCGCGGCATCGGCTCGGCTGGAAAGGGAAGCGGGTCGCGTCGGGCGGGAAGCGAGTTCCGTTGGACTGGTGGCGAGTCGTCTCAAACTGGCTGCCGCCAGCGTCGTCCAGAGTCGGTGAGCCGCGCCCAATCTGCGGTGTCGCAGGATGAGTGAAGTCCGGCACGACAACGACGCAGGCGCTTCCATTCGCTCGCGAGTGGAGGGTTTTGCAGAGGAATGGTCAAGGAACAAAGACCATTTCCCCAAAAATAAATCAAAAACCCGGCGCTTCCCTCGTTCCCAAACTCCGGTTTGGGAATGCACTTGCTCGGGAAACTCTTGTTTCCCTGTCTGAATCGCCAAAACGAAACAGAGTTTCGGGCACAAGGCATTCCCAAACCGAGTTTGGGAACGAGGGGGAAAACGCTGCGAGCACTTGGGAACGGGATTGTCCCGGCAGTGGCACTGCCTCTGAGGTCTCGCTCCAAGCGGGAAGGCAGCCAAGCTGCGGGAACAAGGGCGTTACCAAGTGCAACTGGGTAACGAAGGGGGAAGGAAAGTCTCTATTTTGGGACGGGCGGCTGAACTACCACCATCGCGTCGTCCTGCTCTGCACCAGCGGCAACGATTCCGCAGCCACGCTCACGCTGCCTGCAGACTGCATTGTCCTGCGAGTTGGCGGCGAGGAATTGGATCGCTGGGAGGCGACCGCCGCGCCCGACCACATAGCACTGCAACTCGACTGGAAGAAGCCCGGCGTGCGCCAGCGGATTCTCTTTGTTGATGTGGCGCGTTCGCAACCTAACATCACGTCGAACTGGCCGCTGATTTCACCCCAAGTCGGCCCGGCGCAACCGGAAGTCTGGCAGCTAACCATTCCAGCCGGATTGCGCTCGACGGTTCCGGCGGAACATCCGCTGGCCGCGTCGCTCTCCACCTGGATGCAGGGGAAATTAGGAGAAAATGACGCCCCGGTTTTCCAAGCTTTGGCGGGCGCTACCATCCCGGTGATTCCATTGAAAACCGTCGCGCTGGCTGAGGCGAGGATCGAGTCGGCAAAGTTCTCCAGCGAGCTCGCCGCCGGTGGTGGAATGCTCACCGACGCGAGCCTGGAAATTGCCGCGACAGAGAAGACGACGGTCGATCTGCAATTTGAAAAAGACACGCGCATTATTTCCTGCCGCGTCGCCGGGGAACGTCAAAATCCCGTGGATCTGGGTGAGGGTCGAATCCAACTCAGCCTGCCTGCTAACAAGGGTCGCATTGCGGTGGAACTCACTTTTTCTCAACAGCTTCCCGCGTTTGATCCGGCCAGCGGTCAGGTGCGACTAACCATGCCGCAGACGCCGCTGCTAACCAAAGTCGCGAGCTGGGCCATTCGCCTGCCGGACGGACTTTCCCTGAGCGCCTTTGATGGCAGCGTGGCCGCCGACGCCACGGGAGGAACTGGAGGGCTGCGTTTCCGGCAGGAACTCTATCGCGACACTGCGCCACTGGCCGTTCTCTTCTACCAAAAGAAAATCAAATGAAGCTGACTAACATCGAACTCCGACTCGCCAAACTCCTCACCTCCAAACGCAAGAAAACCACCACCCGCAAAACTAACTAACATGAGCATCAAACAACTTCTCACCATCGTCATCATTTTCCTTTGCACCTGCATCGCTTGGGTGATCCTGGGCACCAGTCTTTCCATGCGATCCGAGTGGTCGTCCTCCGTTTTGCGCGGCCAGGTCGCGAACCAATGGGGCGGCGCGCTGCAGCAGGTGCATCCCGAGATTTTTATCGAGGCGCCGGACGCCACGGGCGGGAAACGTTTTTTCTCGCCAGCGGAGTCGCATGTGACTGTGAATCTCGACAACGATCCGAAGCGCAAGGGGTTGCTCTGGAATCGCACTTACAATGTCGATTTCAAAGGCGAGTATCGGCTGGAGAACACGAGCCCGATCGACCAGACGATGTTTGTCGTTTTCAAGTTTCCCGCGAGTGACGCGGGTTATGAAAACTTTGCCTTCGTGATCGATGGTCGGCCCAGCACGCAAAATCCTAAGCGCGGCGAACCGCTCACCGAATCGGTCCGTGTGCCTGCTGGAAAATCGGCGAAACTCCTCATCGCCTACCGCACGCGCGGGCTGGATTCGTGGGGTTACTCGTTTGGTGATGCGACGCGCATTCGGAATTTCGAGATGCGGATGAGCACGGATTTTCGCGACTATAATTTCCCCGTGGGTACGAGTTCGCCGACGGCGCGGACGGACACGGCGAAGGGCTGCGATTTCACCTGGAGCTACCCGGATGTGATCGGCGCGCAGGCCATCGGAGTGGAAGTCCCGGTGAAGTTGAACCCCGGCCCGGTGGCGGCGAGGATTACGTTTTTTGCGCCAGTGTCGCTGCTCTTTTTCTTCGCGGTCGTTGTGCTCTGGTCGCTGGTCTCGCGGACGGCGATGCACCCGATGCACTTCTTTTTTCTGGCGGCGGGTTACTTCGCTTTCCAGTTGCTCTTCGCCTATCTGGTGGACCTGATTCCACTTTTGGCCGCCTTCATCGTGGCGGCGGCGGTGTCGCTCGGGCTGGTCGGCGGCTACCTGCGGCTGGCCTTTGGCTGGGCGTTTACGAAATGGGTCGTGGTCGCGCAACTGGCTTACATGGTGCTCTTTAGCGCGAGCTTCTTCTTCGACGGACTCACGGGATTGACGGTCACTCTGGGCTCCATCGCGACGCTGGCCATTCTGATGGTGACCACGGCGAAGATCGACTGGACGACCCGGTTTCAGAAGAAAACTGCCACTCCCCTCACCCCGGTCGCTGCCTCATGAGGACGCTCCCCGACTCCGCCCGGCGCAAAAAAGTGGCTTCCCGCTTTTCCGTTTGCCGGTTACTTTGTCCGTCCTATGCGACTGCTGGATCGTTACATTCTCAAGAGCTTTTTTCTGCCATTTCTCTACTGCTTCCTCGGCATTGCGGCGATCTGGCTCATCCTCGACATGGGCGACAAACTCCCGAGCTTGATCGACGCCCACGCCTCCATCAAAGAAATCCTCCGGTTCTATCGCATCCAGCTTCCGCAGATCGTCGTCTTTTGCCTGCCGATCGCACTCCTGCTGGCCACGCTCTACTCGCTCAGTCGGTTGTCGCGGAGCAACGAGATCGTTTCCATGGTCACGGCCGGCATCAGCATCGTGCGCATTCTCGTGCCGATCTTCGTTTTCGGCCTCATCGCAACCGGAGTTACATTGGTCTTAAATTACCAGCTCGCGCCCGAATCGGAGACCGTTCGCAAGGATTATTTCGACGAATTGACCCAGAACCGCAAGAAGTCCAACGACCTTTACGCCGTGCTTTTCCGCAACCGCGCCGAGTCGCGCACGTGGTTTTTTGAGAAACTCTCCCGCGTCGATTCCGATGCCCGCGGCATCCAGATTCTCCAGCAAAATGAAAAGGGCGACGCCAAATGGAAGATCTTCGCCAAGGCCGCGCACTACGACGTAAAAGAACACCTCTGGACCATGCAAAGCGGCGAATTTCTCGAGCTCGCCCCCGATGGTAAAATCAAGCGCCAGCGCAATTTCGACAAACGCGTCTTCCCTCTCTTCACCGAGAGTCCCTACCGGATCGCCACGATGGACCTCCAGGCGGAAAACCTCGGCGTTCCGGCACTAAAAGAATATCTCACGCTCAACAGCGACCTGCCCGCCGCGCAAAAAGCCCCATTCCAAACGCATTTCTACTATCGCTGGGCCATGCCCTGGATGTGCGTGATCGTGCTCCTGCTCGCCGGTGCGCTAGGCATCGCGTTTTCCCGGCGCGGCGTCCTCAATGGCGTCATCGCCACGCTCGTGCTCTTTTTTGCGATGCTTTTTGTCCGCAGCATTTGCCTCTCACTCGGCCAAGGCGGACGCATCCCCGCGCTCTACGCCGCGTGGTTGCCGGTGGCGTTTTTCACGTTTCTCGGCCTGGTCCTGCTCGTCAAACGCAGCTCCGGCGGCAACCTCCCCTTCTACCGTTTCAGCTAAATGGCGCTTCCCACCGACTGGCATATCCAGCGCCGGGCCAGCCGCTGCTCGGTGACCGACATCCCATTCACCGACGGCGAG
Organism: Chthoniobacterales bacterium; assembly: GCA_039930045.1. Taxonomy (NCBI): domain Bacteria; kingdom Pseudomonadati; phylum Verrucomicrobiota; class Spartobacteria; order Chthoniobacterales; species Chthoniobacterales bacterium. Next base: position 71,068 of record JBDSQB010000017.1, read on the forward strand.
GTCTTTCACACGCTGCTTTTTCATGAGAAAGAGGGCCTGCGCCGCGAGGACCTTTGCGAGGAAGCCTGGAACAAACGGCTGCCCGAGCTGGTGCCGTTCTGCTATTGGAAATCCCGCTACGAGAAACCCGCCGAGGCCGCTCCCGAAGCCATGCCGCGCCAGGGCGTCGAGAGCCTCCTTCGCCGCCTGATTCTGGAAGACGAGCCGCACACGCAGAACGTCCGCTACATCCTCGTCCTCATGCTCGAACGGAAACGCATCCTCAAGCCCATCGACGAAAAACCCTCCGACGAAGGCCGCCTCCTCATCTACGAGCACGCGAAAACCGGCGAAGCCTTCATCGTCACCGACCCCATGCTGCGCCTGGACCAGATCGAGACAATCCAGCAGGAAGTTTACGACTTGCTGACGCAGGGGTAAACGTCATCGCACTTCCATCGGGAGCGCACGCGTCTCGCGTGCATCCAGCGGGCGTCCCGCCCGGTGGCGTTAGATTCCACAGCGACGGAGTTAGCGATGGATCACTACAAGCCCTATGGCAGGCAAACTTCCCGGCGGGACGCCGGCAAGAACACGCGAATCGACAGATCGCCTCGCCAATCTCTCCCACCGAGGCAAACCGTGCGCTCCCGGGACTTTCTGCTAAAATCTTCCCCATGCTTCCCTGGTTTCAAAACCAATTCCCGCTCTACCTCGCCCCCATGGCGGGAGTTACCGACCACGTCTTTCGCCAGCTTTGCAAAGAACAGGGCGCCGACGTCATGGTCACCGAGTTCGTTTCCGCCGAAGGCATCCTCCGCCGCAACGAACGCACCTGCGAATACCTCGCCTTCACCCCCGACGAACGCCCCCTCGGCGTGCAACTCTTCGGAGCCGACCCCGAGCACCTCGGCGAAGCCGCCCGCTCCGTTATCGACTGGGTGCAACCCGACTTCATCGACCTCAACTTCGGCTGCCCCGTCAATAAAGTCGTCAGCAAACTCGGCGGCTCCGCCCTCCTGCGCGATTGCCCCCTCCTCGGCCGCGTCGCCAGCGCCGTCGTCCGGGCGGCGGGAAACGTCCCCGTCACCGGCAAAATCCGCATCGGCTGGAGCGCCACCACCATCAACGCCACCGAAACCGCCCATGTCCTTGAGGACAGCGGCATCCAGGCCATCGCCGTCCACGGACGCACCAAAGAGCAGGGCTACAGCGGACGCGCTGATTGGGACGTGATCGGTGAAGTCGCCGCCAGCGTCCAAATTCCCGTCATCGGCAACGGCGACATCGCCAGCCCCATCGACGTGGAACTCCGCCGTGCGCAAACCGGCGTCGCGGGCATCATGATCGGACGCGCCGCCATGACCGCCCCCTGGATTTTCCGAATGATCAAACACTACCTCGCCACCGGCGAAGTCCTGCCCGACATCGCATTGGAACTCAAATGGGAATTCGTCCAACGCCACGCCCGCGCCGTCGTCGCCGCTTCCATTGCCACCGGCCGCCCTGAACAACCCGCCATGCACTCCCTGCGCGCGCGCCTCATGGCCTATTCACGCGGGATGCCCGGCGGCAAACACCTCCGCAGCCGCCTGCAAAGCGTGTCGAGTTTGAGCGAATTGGAAGTCATCGCTGCCGAACACATCACGTGGTTTCAAGAACGCGAAGCCGCCGGACTTGCAGGGTAATCAGACCCAGAACCTTGCAACTAAAGTTTTCCATCCACAGGATGCTGGTGACACCGCGCGGATAGTATTTCGAGCCCACAGGTTTCCCGTCGATGATCTGATCGCAGAAGGCCCAATAGCCGCACCCTTCCTTCTGCCACTTCTCGTGGGCGGCATCGGCTTCGGGCTGGTCAACGTGAAACACGATGCGCGCGACATGCTGGCAAAGGGCGATCTTGCTCATCCAGGTGTTGCGGCTCGTCGAGGAGAGTTTCCAACCGCCGTCATCGCAGAGGCAGAGGCCGGGACGAAGCACCGTGCCGAGGTGCCGTTCCAGAGCCTGGATCAAACTCCCGAATCGTCCGCTGGAGCTGACGGCGTCGGCGTCGCCCCATTCCAACGGGAAAACGAGGCACTCGATGGCGGGGATGATGGCGCTTTGGTTGGCACCTTCAAAGACCGCAGGGATAAAGCCGAGGGCTGGATCGAATTTCGCGGTGATACTTTGGGCCGCCAGTCCAGCGCCGGCTTCTGCCTGGTCGCCGGTTGCGTGATCGCCGAGCCGGTGGAGCATTCGTGCGAGGCCAAGGTAGGAGGCCCAGCATTTTACTGCGACATAGAGATTGTTCCGAGCCTGGCCGAGCGAAGCATCGAGCGAATCGTAGGTGGTGATCTCCTGTCCTGAAACGCAGCGCGATGAGTCCAATCCCATGATGCCATTCCGCTGCGCCGGATCCGGATGATCGCGCCGCCGCATACTCTCAAGGCACGCCCGCACAACGTATTCGTTCTGCCGCAGCCACGCGTCGTCGTCCTCGCCTTCGACGTAGGTCGTAGCGCACAAGATCCAATTACAGAGCTGCTCTTGCGTCATGTAGCTGAAACAGCCCGGCTTGTCCGGCATTTCATAGGAGGAATGACCGTGTGGCGAAAAGCGATTCAACACCCCCATGTCGTGCGTGAATGAGATACCACCGGGGAATAGGTTTTCGCCCGCCGGCTCGCGCAGTTCGTCCACGTAGCTGTAATGCCGGACAAAGCTATCGAGGATGTTTCGCACGACCCATGGGTTGGTGCGCATCTCGAAGAACAATTGATCCACGGAGAGATCGAACGTGTTCATCATGCAATATTCACCCTCGTTCACGATCCAGAACGGCTCGCCCGCGACCTCGAGCAATTGGGAGGAGCCGTAGTAGCTGCGCGTGGAGTGCGCGATCAGGAAGCGCTGCGATGGGTTAAGCGGCGCGGCTTCGAGCGCGTTGTCGAGTTCGCGGGCCCACCTGGCGCGTTCAGCATGATGAGTGAGCGCGTAGTGCGTCACGTCGAGCAGCGAGGCAAAACAGCGCGTATAGTAGTAGGAGCCCTCGAGGCGGCCGGTCACGATGCCCGGCACAAACCAGCTCAAAACCAGCGGCAAGGTGCGCTTTTCGCCAGCCGGCACGAGGACCGCAATGCCGGCGGTGCTGAACAAGACATGCGGCACGCGCGCGGCCAAAGCTTCATGCAAATCAGGGCCGACGATCACGCGCACGCCAGCGCTGGCCGGCGTCGCCACGCCCAGCGAACCGGTGAACTCCAGACCTGTCAAACTGTCGTCCGACAGCAAGTTGACTCCGGCCTTGGCGAAATGGATCGCGAAAAAGCCAGTCATCTCCGTGGTGCCGTCGGAGTTATCCCACTCGATCTCGGCCGTGACAGCCGGCAGCAAAGATCGGCGCAAAGCTTCCACGGTTGCTGGCGCGGGCTCGGGAATCGGCCCGAAAGGAGAATCGATTCGCAGGCGAAAGCCGGGCACAGTCCACTCGTCCGCGGCCCATCCGAGTTTGCGCTGGATGTCGGCTTCCGCGAACGCCTGCAGCTTTCTGGGGACTTCCGCAGTCCCATGCTCACCGAGGAACGCGGCGGTCGCGCTGGCGTGCTCCGGTTCAAAGAACGGCAGGCATTGCAGCGTCGCGCCGTCGCGCGTATAGCCGGCGTAAACGTGCTGATTCCCCGGCGCGCGTCCGTCGTTTACGCCGAATCCGCCGCGAGTGTGAAAGTGCCCGAGTGTGAACGTGCCGTAAGCGCCCGGCGCCGCGTGATGGGCGTTGTAGTTGATCGTCACAGGGCCGAGTGACTGTCGGATTATTTCACGGCAGCCATCCACATGTCCGCCATGAGGGCATTACCGGCAGGTGAAGGATGCACCCCATCGGGCAGCCAATGTTCGGCAGGCGACTGACAGCAGGCAGCGGCAAAAATTCCATCGAATGGGATATAAGCGACCGCAAATTCCGCTGCGAGTTCCCGAATGGCCGTGATCTTTGGATCAATGTCCTCGCGCCAAGTGCGACGATCTTTCCCAACGGGCAAAAGGAACGGCTCCAGAATGATGATGCGCGCTCCGAGTTCATCGCGGACACGTTCCAAAATGCGGCGATAGCTGGCTTGGAAGGCTCCAGTTTCGGAGATGATATTGCTGTCGTAACGACGCCAGGTGTCGTTGATTCCCGCCAGAATAGAAACCACGGTCGGTTTGAAAGCGAGCAGATCGGATTCGATGCGATCCTCAATATCGTAGATGCGATTGCCGCTCATGCCGCAATTGATAATGGTGAGTTCGGGTGATTGCAGTTCTGTGCGAATGCGTTCGCTCAACAGACGCACGTAGCCCACTCCCAGAGCGAGGGGGTCGTTTAGGGCGGCATCGCGTTTGCGCCCTCGATCGGTGATGCTGTCGCCAGTGAAAAGAATGGTGTCGGTGGGTTTGATTATCATAATTTTATTCAGGTATCCAAAAAGTAGTGCACGGGGTGGAGGGTTCGGGGATTCCGTCGAGTTCCAAGGCGATTGCCGTATCCAGTGGATCGGGCAAGGGAACAGGAAGATTTTTTAAAAATAATCGATCTCCTGTCTGCTGAAAATCGACCGATTCGCCGGTCGCTACCAAACGTGCGGACAGGACGCGGTTCTTGATTTCCGCGAAGCAAAGCTCGACTCCGGTGCTGTTCCAGATATGTAGATAAACGGTATTTCCCCGCGTAGTGACGCGGCCCCAATTGCTCCACGTAAAAGGCGAACGACTGCTGCTGTAGATCGTATCGCCGTTGCGCTTTAGCCAGGCTCCGACTTCGCGCAAAATTTGTTCGGACTCTGCGGGGATTGTGCCATCGGCCTTGGGACCGACGTTGAGCAGCAGATTCCCGGCCTTTGAAGCCGTTTCTGTGAGTAACTGGACAACCTGCCGAGCGGATTTCCAATTTGTATCGCCTGCGTGATAAGCCCAGTTGTCATTAAGCGTCATACACGCTTCCCACAGCACGTCATCCTTGGGGGCGCGGATTGCCTGTTCGCTGATCCGCACATGTGACGGCGGACCGTTGCGCTCATTGATCAGCAGATGTGGCTGCAAACGCAACAATTCCTCGTTGACTTCACGGCTCTGGAGATTTTCAGGAATGCAGCCGTCGTACCAAAGATAGTCGATTTTGCCATAGCCGGTCATTAGTTCGATAAGCTGAGAACGATAGTAGGCTATGAATCGTTCGCGAACGGCTTTGCTTGTCCAGTCTTCTACCCCAGGCCAATCACGAAAGTAAGCTCCTGGATAGTCCGGGTGCGACCAATCGGCCGGAGAGTAGTACAATCCCACCTTCAGGCCCGCTGAACGAAACGCCTCGACGAAGGGTCCCACCAAGTCGCGTTTCGGTCCGATCTTACCGGCATGAAAATCCCCTGTTTTGGTAGGCCAGAGAGCGAACCCGTCGTGATGACGTGCTGTCAGTATCGCATACCCCATTCCGACTTCTTTTGCGAGTTTCGCCCACGAGGCGGGATCGTAGTTTTCCGCGCGGAAATTCTCCGCATACATCCGCTTGTATTCGTCCTGCGGGATTTTCTCTCGATTACGTATCCATTCGCCACGGCCCGCAACTGAGTAGGCCCCCCAATGAATAAACATCCCGTAACGGGCTTCGTGAAACCAAGAATTTTTACCCATAAATTTTTTGTTTATACAACCGGGTTCTTCAAACAACTGAGGGCCATCGGAGAAAGCTAAGTAAGCGGAGCGGGATGAAGGCCGGTTGCCACTTCGATAAGGTAATTGTATCACGGGTCGCCCCGATGACAGCATTTCCGTTGGATACACAATCCATACAGAAATTCGAGCCTTATACGTTATGAGATATTGATTCCGGCCGCGCAAAGAAAACGCCGTCTAGCGAAAATGTGTGTGACGAAGACGTTTTCTTCTCGTAACGGATAAAAGAGCGCAAGCGGTTTATGAAAAGCGCGGGATTTTCGGAGCCTGTAATGAGGAAGTCTTCGCCGACATCACTGAATCGGCGAAGTTCGTCAATTCGACTCAGGGCGAGTTTGGAATTGCCGAGGAGACTCGTTTTGGTGGGCGGAAAACCAGTTGGAAAATTGAGAAAGATGGCGAAACCCCAGATCCACAGCAATGCATTTGACAGAAGTTCCCTGCCTGCGGAGTTGCTCGCTAGCGAATGCTACCCGCCGGCATTCATGATATTGCCGCGGGGTCATTCCGAGTTCGTGGCGCCAGAGCCGATCCAATTGACCAGCCGTAAGGCCGTACTTTGCGGCGAATGTTTGCCGCAGGTATCGCTCGCGTAAATCAATCGTGGACAAACTTCGATGGCTTTCGCGAACGCGAGGGTCATGAATAAGTGGCGGTTCGAAGCGAAATTTGTGCAACGCGGCAATTCGCAAGAGATTACGAAGAAACGCAAGAGTCAGTTCCTGAATCTCTAGCATCTCCGGCAATGAAAGAAGCACCCCGTAGATTTTTAAAGTTTGTTCCCGAGTCAGGCGTCGGATAACTTTTGCCCCACACAACCGCGTCATTGCTCGCGAAGCCACTCGGTCCGGGGCAAAACGGACAATGGGAATCCCGCGCCACTCCGCCCCGTTTTCAGGGCTTTTAACGGCGAGATGGATGGAGATGATACGAGCGTTGTCAGAAAAGTGCTGTGTACGTTCGCCGGGAATGCAGACGATCCATTCTTTTTTCCCGGCGCAAGTGTCAACAGTGACACCGTCTTTGTGCATGGTCACGCTGCCTTCCAGCAGGTGGCAGACGGTCAAAACCGTGCCTTGAAAAGTGCCGGATTTCCCGGAGGGAGGCCCCTCGTAGCAGCGGTCGAGAACGACATGGAGAGCTTGCCAGTCAAAGAGAAAAGGTTCGATTTCCTTCACGGTAGGAGGCCCATATTTATTAACTTTATGCCCAAGGCTGTAAAGCACATACGCGTGCCTTCGGCGATGATGGCTATTAGGATGCTTCTGACTTTCATGAAAATCACTTCGCTTACGCCATATATTGTCGATTGTTTCCGAACAAACTGGGTTTTTCTAAAAGTGGAAACCTCCGACGGTATTTACGGTTGGGGGGAGGCCTCGCTCGAATATCGCGAGCTGACCGTGGCAGAGGCAATGCGCGAGATTGGCCGAACAGTGATCGGACGCCGGGCCGGGGACATCGAGGCGCTTTGGCACGAAGTGAATCGGGAGGTGTATTACCGCGGTGGACCAGTTTACATGTCGGCACTGGGCGCGTTGGAGATGGCATTGTGGGACATCAAGGGCAAGGCACTGGGGGTGCCGGTGTACGAGATGCTGGGCGGGAAAGTGCGGGACGTTATCCCGTGCTACGCGAATGCGTGGTTCACCGGGGCGCGAAAGCCAGAGGAATTTGCGACCAAGGCCCGGACGGCAGTCGAGGCCGGTTACAAGGGACTCAAGTGGGATCCGTTCGGGGATGCCTATTTGGATTTAACGCCCGGGGGGCTGCGGGCAGCGGAGGCGTGTGTGGCGGCGGTGGCGGAAGCGGTGGACGGGCGCGCGGAGCTTTTGATTGAGGGGCACGGGCGTTTCAATGTCCCCGCGGCGGTGCGGGCAGCCGATATGCTGAAAGCTTTCGGCGTGGGCTGGTTTGAGGAACCGCTGCCGCCCGGGAACCTGGAGGCACTGGCCGACGTGCGACGGCGTTCGCAGGTGCCAATTGCGGCCGGGGAACGTCTTTACAGCCGGTGGGACTATGTGCCGTTCTTTGCGTCGAAGTGCGCGGATTTCGCCCAGGCGGACGTGATCCATGCGGGAGGAATTTCCGAATTGCGGCGGATTGCCGAAATGGCGGAGGCACATTTTATTCCCTGCTGTCCTCACAATCCCTGCGGGCCAGTGGCGAATGCTGCCACGCTGCACGTCGCGGCGGTTTCCCACAATATCCCTCGCCTGGAAACGATGGCAACGGACGTGCCGTGGCGAAAAGAAGTTAGTCGGGAGGATACGCGCTTCGTGGACGGCAGTCTGACAATTCCGAATACGCCGGGACTAGGAGTGGACATCGACGTGGCCGCACTAAAGAAATATCCATATCAGCCGCATCCGCTGCGGCACTATGCTGGAACCCTGACGGACATTCGCCCCGTGGATTCGGGCTACATTTTCGAGAACCAAAAATGAAGGCATCGGAAAAGCGGAAGACGGTGTTGGTGACTGGTTCCACGCAAAATCTGGGATTTGCCATTGCGACGGCTTTCACCGACACGGGCGCGTGTGTGGTGGTTCACGGACAGTGCGAGGACGAAGCTACGGATACTCGGCGGCGTTTGAAGGAACGAGCGCCGCAGGCAGAAGTGGAAGCGGTGGCCTTTGATTTGGGAAAGAGTGTGGAGATCGAGCGAGGATTTGCTGGGCTGAAAAAACGAGGCCTGTTACCTGATGTGCTAGTAAACAATGCGGCCAATTTGGGCCTGGGCGATTCCGGTTTTCTGGAACAAAGTCCAGAATTCTTTCGGAAGGTGCTGGAAGTAAATCTGTTCGGTGTTTTCTACTGCTCTCAATTGGCGGCGGCGGAAATGAAGCGCCGGGGCCGGGGCTCGATCGTGAACATTTCCTCGTTAGCCGGGGAGCGGGCTGTCTGGGGACGCAGTGCTTACAATACGAGCAAGGCGGCGCTGGACGGATTGACGCGCTCGATGGTGCTGGAACTCGCAGAGCACGGGATTCGGATCAATACTGTGGTGCCAGGTTACGTATGGACGCCGCGCTGGGAGAAGATCGGAAGTAAGGCGACCACGCGACGTCGAAAAAACATCCCTGTTGGAGTACCGACTACTGTGGAAGAAATCGCGCGACTAGTACTATTCCTGGCTTTGGACGAAGGGCCCACACTGCTAGGTGCTCGCGTGGTGATCGACGGGGGCCTGAGCGTTCAGCAAGTGCCGAAAGATGCAGGTGCGTGATTTTTTCCTTAAACATAACCCGAGAACAATGAGTAACACATCCGCCTACGCCTCCTATCCAAACTTAACGTATTTGGGCCGACTGAAAACACGCACGAGCCGGGAGATCGCTTCGTCCCGGCTGGGGGTTGGTTTTGAAACGCTGGATAGGGATATGTGGAACCCAGACCAGGCCTGGCCTGTGCTGAGCGCTCTAGGGGTGAAATGGGCACGGGTACAGACAGGATGGGCAAAGACAGAGCAACAGGAAGGCGTCTATGAGTTTGCTTGGCTCGACGAGATCGTGGATAAGCTGATCGAGCGTGGGGTGAAGCCTTGGCTGAGCCTGAGTTACGGTAACCGACTTTATACGGAGTCAGCCTCGCCCGCGGGAGTCGGCTTTCCGCCGATCCACACGGAGAAAGAACGTCGAGCGTGGCAGAATTACGTGGAAGCGGTGGTGAGCCATTTTCGAAACCGCCTAGACCATTACGAGGTATGGAACGAGCCTGATTTGCTGTCATTCTGGAAGCCGCTGCCGCGGGCGTCCGAATACGTCGATCTGGTGCGCCTTTCTGCCGAGTCGGTACGGAAGCACCAGCCGGAGGCCAAGATGATCGGCGGAGCGATTGCCTGGGGAATGACGCCGTGGAGCATCAAATTCTTGGAAGATTGCCTGAAGCTAGGTATCCACGAGTGGGTCGATATTGTTTCTTACCACGGCTACAAGTCGATCCCGGAACGTCACAGCATGCAGGAGTTCCCGGCCTTTCGGCATATCTTAAACAAATACAAGCCGACGCTCGGCTTATGGCAGGGTGAGTCGGGGGTGCAGTCGTATGTGCCGGAAAAGGCGCGAGGCGTGGGGGCTCTATCGACGATGAAGTTCAGCGAGGCGATTCAGGCCCGGATGCTGCTTCGACGCTTTCTGCTGGAACTTGGGAACGACACAGGTATGTGCAGTTATTTTCACATGGCGGACTTCGCCCACTACTCAGACTTAAAGGAGACCTTCCATTACGGCTTGGTGCGTTTGGAGGACGGGTCACTGAAGCCGGCTTATTACGCGCTTCAATCGCTGGCTACGCTCTTGAGTGATCCGATGGAGCCAGCCCACGGCCGCACTTCCTGCCATATGAGCGTGTTGAGCGACACAGCCGACCCGCGTGCGACGAAGGTGGCCACGTGGCAGGAAAACTTCGTCTGCGGCGACGTACCGGTTCATGCGTGGTGGCTGCCGGAATCTGTGGAGACTGATCCGGAGGTCCAGCCGATGGAGATGACGTATTGGATCGCCTCTGGGCTGAAATTGGATAAGCCTGTATTGATTGATCCGTTGACCCAGGAGGTTTATGCGGTTTCCTTTGAAATGGACAAACGGACGTGCGCGGAAACGTGGATGTCGCCCGATCCGGATGCGGAAGGGGTGCGCATCTTTAAACCGCTGCCGATCAGCAACACGCCGCTGTTTTTGACGGATCGTTCGCTAGTGTCGCTTCGGGACGAGACAAAGTAGCCATTTGGCGAAACCTGTTCTCGAACTTTGTCCATTACCGCTGCGCGCGGCATCAATGATTTTTTGTGGCCAACCGCTCGTGAGCTTGTTGCGGTGAATTCTCCTACAATGCTTCAATTGAGGAACGAAGAGAAACCTGCGGCTTATAGGTGGCTTTGAAAGTCCGTATTACGTGATCTATTATCGGCATTCGGCGAACATCATCCGCGATACAAGCCGCCATCTCTCCTGCGGAAAACATCACAACATCCACTTTGACATCCTTTCTATGAAAATAAGGGATTCGAAGGATTCCACGACAAAAAGCAACCCGATATCGTTGGATTAAGTCCTCCAAAACAAGTGGGTCGCCATTGCAGATCGAATCAGATCCTTCCTGGTCAATAAACGCCAAGGCCGGAATTCCACTCCGTTCGAGTCTTTTGAAAAGGTCTGAAAGCTCTGTGGGCTGTCCTGAAAAAAAGTGTCCGCTGATGCCCGCGGCTGCAAATATCTCAAGAAAAGTTCGCTCTGCCTTCGCTGTTAGTGACCGTTTCGCTTTCGGAAAAACGACGTGCCGAATTCCGATTTCCTTCCATTTCCGCGCTAGTTCTTCATAACCTGCCTGCCAGTCTTGCAGGTACGTTGGGAGCAAAATGTCAGACACGCAGTCAGTTGGTTGAATGAGAATTTGTTGCACTCCCAAGTCCCTCAATGAAAGGATGGCACTACGCGCGGCAGGGGGAGGAGTATGCCACAAGACCGAATCAAGTCGGTGATGAATCAACCGCTCCGTGAATTCCGGTCTTTCCACTTCTTCGCCACGATAAAAAATGAGGTCTGCAACGAATCCGCTTCGACGCAAGCCCTCCTCTAATTCGACGTAGAAGCTTCGCGAATATGGGGAGGCCACAAACGTATGCAGACGCACCGGCACTCCGACCACTGCGCGCACTTCTCTCCGCGAAGGAACCGCCCGGCCTGACAGCAAAGTCTGCGAGCCCCGAATTCGGATTAGAAGCCCTTTTCTTTCAAGGGCCTCGTACGATAAGGCGACAGTACGCAACGGAACGTGGAAGAAGTCTGTGATCTCTCGCATCGAGTAGAACGGCTGAGAATGTTCTCTTCGCTGCTGCTTACTCACGAACTCCAACAACCGGATCAAGGCGACCTGCTGGCTATCGTTACCCGTGAAGCCGACAAAATCCGAAAAAACTTCCGTAAGAGGAGAAAGGGAGCGTTGAATTTTTTTTCGCGCCATGAAACACGGATAGCCTAACCGTTGAAACGGTAATAGTTTATGCAATGTGTATATTCACATTCTTTTGCAGGCAAGCTGTATCTTCATCGGTCTATGACTAAAGGTTTTGCGCTGGTTGGACTCGGATTTGGGCAATGGGTCTTAAAAGACTTTCTGACCGGAGCAAAGGCCGATCCATTTTTCAAGCTCCAGGCCGTCTGCGATCTCGATCTGGATTTGGCAAAAAGAGTCGCCGCCGAATACGGAGTCCGGGCGGAGTCCTCGCTAGACCGGCTTCTCAGAGACAGCACTATCGAGGTGATCGGCCTTTTCACCGGGCCGACGGGCCGTGCGGCGTTAATTCGGAAAATCGTTGCGGCAGGCCGACACGTCATGACCACAAAGCCTTTCGAGACGGATCCGGCAGCTGCGGATGTGTTGGAACTTGCCAAGGAGCGGGGCTGCGTGGTGATGATGAACTCTCCGCAAAGACCGGAGTGCCGAGTTGATCTGACGGCGATCAGTGAGTGGCAGGTGGAATTTTCCCTCGGAGAACCCATCGCAGTGCATTCGGAAGTCTGGGCATCCTATTGCGAGAAGGCCGACGGCGGCTGGCAGGATGATCCTCGAACCTGTCCCGCTGCCCCCTTATTCCGGCTCTCGATTTATGCCATCAACGATTTGATTTCCCTCTTTGGCAAGGTGGAGTCGGTAGGCGTGCTGACGGCGCGGCGTTTTACTGACCGCCCGACCCCCGACAACGCTTGCGCGCAGATGAAGTTTCTAAACGGCATGCTGGCCTCGTTTACCTCTTCTTTTTGCGTGGACGATACCGAGCCTTATCAATCGTCTCTGATTCTTCATTTCCAGAGGGGCACGATTTACCGGAACATGATGCGTGCCGTGCGCGGCACACCTTCTAAGGGCGTGTCGTTGAATCTCGTCTGTTCGCAAGGAGGGGAACGCCGATTAGCCCAAATGGAAATACCGATTTCCATCGGGGAATATCCGTGGGAGGTCTTGTATCAAGCGATAGCCCAAAAATCGCAGTCCTTTATGCCCGACACAGAAGTCGTTGCGGAAGGCTTGCGGGTGATTGATGCCATTCGCAGGTCGGAACAAAGCGGTCATACGGAGCGCGTGATGAGGGGGTAAAACCAAGTGAGCCTTCGGAACTTCCAATCGCGTCCGAGAATCTTTGACAGAGCATCAAACCACACGACGTAAGTAGGACGACGCGACATCTACGCCTCGCGGGGTGGAGCCGTAAACAAAAACATTCCACTGAGGAAAGCGTGTCAATAAAGGCGGACTTCGAAAAGGCGCGCCTCGGCCACGCCGTGTGTCTGCTGGACGTCGATGCGGATGCGCCTGGCCACAACCGGGGTCTCCAGTTTGTGCGTCCTCTTTCTTAGAAAATTAGCCATTTCCTTCACGATCTCGCACCCGTCCACCGAAATAGTGTAAGAACGAACCAACTCAGGCTGTGCCCCGCGAAGAATAGCCCGATTGGTCGAAACGCTGAGCGAGAGTGTGAGTTCGCGCTGAAAGCCGGAATCGAAAGTAAGATGGATTTCCCTGATTTCAGATTCTTTAGGAAGCTCGAGTTCCACCCAAGCCGGCAGGCTCAGTGAGCGCCAGTGGTGAATCAGCCCGTCGGACCAAGAACCGAACTCTGGTGGCAGATCGCGCGTATGGCCGTCCTGGATCAGTCCGGCCTCAAACCCCTCAGTTGAATCCGAGGCGCTAACCTTTGCCGCTCGCGCCAAGTCGTTTGGATCATGGTTGTAGAGCGAAGGGATAAAAGCGTCATCTCTTAGCAACATCTGCTGAACCTTTGTCATCAAGGGGGCTCCAATAAGCTGTCGCATTTCACAGCCCTCGCGAATAGCCAAGGCAGCCGCTGTGCCAATGGCCTGGCCTACGATGGAGCAAGTTGCCATCACCCGAGTGCTCGCAAACGCCACATGCGTGGCGCTAATATTGCGACCGGCAAAAAGCAAATTTGAAACGTTCCGTGAGAAAAGTGCGCGGAGCGGTATCGTATACAAATGTGGCAGATGCGTGGGCGTAAAGGGCGGTTCCGTTTTTGCGTCCACACCGAGAGGAGGATGCAGGTCAATCGCCCAGCCTCCGTAAGCGACCGCATCGGGAAAGATTTGGCCTGACTGGAGGTCCGATTGCGAGAGAACATGGGGTCCGAGCAGCCTGCGCGATTCTCGCTTTCCCGGCACCATTCCGACCCAGTCGAGTGCCCAGTTTGCAGAGGCGGGGTAGTCGCCTGAGTTCTTGATGTAATCCCAGATTCCAACCGCGATGCGCAGAAGCTCGTGCCGGATCACTTCATTATCCCGAATCGTGTCGAGCTGTCCGCCCCACTCGAACCACCAGTATCCATACTCAAAGCCCTGAATGGGACGGCGAAAAAGATCCTCTTTCTGAAAGCGCCGCGCCCAAGAGGGAGTATGAAATTGCTGCGCGGAGGAGTATTCCCTCCCGGTCAGCAGGATTGAACTGCCCAAAGTCTGTTTATCGGCTGTCGGCTGCGCCAGACTTTCACCATATTGCTCTCGCGCCTCTCGACCGACATGAAAATCGGCCCCGGCTTCGGCACCAAGGGCGCAGTCTCCCGAGCAATCCGCAAAAATGGTGCCTTTGATTTCGAACAATTCCTCGGTCGAATGCCGCAGGGCTGAAACCGAGCAAATTAGGGTATCCTTCTTGCGGCAGGCGACAAGGGCGGTGTCCAGAAGAAGCGTAATGCGAGGCTCGGTCTTTAGCTTCTCATAGAGCAGGAGATCCCACTGAGAATAGCTGCGATGAGGGTTACGAAAAGAATCCTCCAGCCGCAATTCTTCAATGATTCCTGATTCGCGCGCGCCCGGCCGTCGCCCGTGGCAGTCTGCGCCCACGATGTGCATACGAATCTCGCTCGACGCATTGCCTCCGAGAACGGTGCGGTCTTGAATCAGCACGACCGAAGCCCCGTTCCTCGCGGCGGCGAGGGCGGCGCAAACACCTGCCATTCCTCCACCAACGACAACAAAGTCCGCTTCGAGCGGGACGACACGGATTCGAGGAGAGGAAAAAGCAGGTTTCATAGGATGAACCATTCATCATTCCTGCTCAGACGGAGAAGGCAAAGGCATCCGCGTCATACAGAACGCATACAGATTTGCATTCAGTCACCGCGCGTCATTCTCACGTTCTTAATCGCATAGACGCCGCCGGGCTGGTCAAACCGGCCGGCAATGCAGCCGAATTCCAGACCGATAACTTGAAGATTCCCAAGGCTTTGGAAAGCTTCGGGAAACGGTTGCCCGTCCACGAGGGCAGCACCGTTGGCGGAGGCGCTCCAAGTCTTGGTGTCGAGGTCGAAACGGATCGTAACTTCGTAGGTTTCGCCGGAGATCACGGGCATCGGCGAGGTGTCTTTTCCGGGAACCCACATTTTACCGTTCCGGAAAGAAACGGTCAGCGGGACCTGAGTCCAATGTTGCGGCAATCGTTTGCCTCCGTCTCCGAGCACCACGATGAACGTCCCCCCTTGAGCAGCCTCTGTTAAAAGCACTGTTTTGTAAGTAACAATGTATTTTCCAGAAGTCAGGTTAGCCGACCGGAGATCCCAAAGGACGCTGGCATTCGCCACCACCTCGGGATTCTTCTCGCTAGCGGCGACAGTCACAAGCGCATAAGGAGGCGCTAGTTGTCCAAGCTTTTCCGTGCCCAAAGCGATTGTGGAGGGCGGCACGATGAGGAGCGCGGTCGGACGTTCTAGCGGAGGCTCCGATTTTTTTTCGACGGAGATCTTCTTGCCGTCCGCTTCACGAAATGTGGTATCGACGAGAAGTTCGTTGGCGGTAGCTGACGCGGGGACTGCCAGCAGTCTAGCCACCATCAACGCGAGAAGGAGGTTTTGTTTTATATTTTTCATTCTAAGATAAATTCGCCCCAGGTGAGCGGGTAGAGCCATGCTTCCATGGGTTCATCATCCGCGAGACCTGTCTGTTTGTTTGACCAATAAGTGCGGGCGATGTTTGCAAGTCCGGAAGAGTCAGAGGAAATCCAGCCAAAGTCGCCTTTCAGACGGGTGCCAGATCTAGGTTGGATCGCCAGGTCACGCCACGGGACAACGGCGCTAACCTGATAACCGGTCGCGGTCTTTTCTGCATTGAGGTTCGCGGTCCTCAAGGGCTCTACACGGGCAAATCGCCGAGTTCCAACTGGTGAAGAATAAGTTTTTGCGGCGTCGGCGGGAGCACCTGAGTCGAACGGACGCATGAGAATGGCGACAGGTTTGCCTTCAAAAAATGAGATGAGGAGCCGTTGGTCGCCTTCGTTGGGATCTTTGCGGTTGCCAAGCGGTCCGATTTGGAGATCGACAGCGTCGCCTGTCTTGAAAAGGCGGAGCGGGTCTTTGCCTCGATTTGCCATTGGCGTGGTGTCGGCTACTTCGAAGCGAACGTAGAGATTTTCGTCGTCATACGCGAGTCGGACTGCCGCGCTCTCGGGGAAACCTTCCTTTTTGATGGGAATGGACGGAACCTCGCTCCACGATTTGGTTTCGAAGGGGCTGGCTTTCAGCAGGGTCGAGCGAGTGATGTGGCAGGAGGCGGGCTTCGTCTCCGGCGCGGTGTCTGGTTGTTTCCCGACCGCTAGGTCCGCCTCAGTCACGGTGAACGTGGTGCCATCGAAGTGCCGGATCGTATCGAGGCCGGTGATCTTCACCACCAGGCTGGCGAAGTGGGAAAGGCTGGTATTCATCCTCACAGAGCCGTCTTTCAGCTTCCCGAACCAACCGCTAAATGGTTCCCCTCCCTCGCTTAGATGGGCCACTGATGTTCCCTGAATCTTAGCTATTGTATTCGGGAGGGATTGCGTCGGAAACCGCCGGTCGCGGAAAAGCGCGCCGACGTTCAATCCGTCCGCGGTGAAGAAGTAGTCTTCGCCGAGGTTCCCCCGAATCGCGAACACAGTTCCTATCTCGTCGGAAATTTTCGCGGAACCCATTATTTTCAGCGGGCCGATGATAAGGCCTGGCTCCGGCATTGGCGCGAGATGAGAACCGTGCACGCCAGGATAGCGGTTTGGATAGCTCCACTTTATTTCTCCGGTTTTGCCATTGATTCCGGCGAAAGTCACTCCCGCGTTTTTCGCGAGTCCGTTGGTCTTGATTCCTATGAGCGTTTTATCTCCGGAGAGGGGCATGGGAACGAGGTCGGGGGAGGTATCGGTGACGAGTTCGATTCCGGCCGAACTGTAAACCGGCGCGCCTTTTTTTGTGAAGGAGATAGGACGTATCCGGTAAATGCCCTGCGTGTAGAAGGCGAGCGTGACGGGGTCGATGGCCGTGTTCCATCCCGAGCCAACGGGGATGGCGGGTGTTATCGGGCGCGCGCCCTTGAAAGGTGCGGCGGGGATGATCTCGCATTCGTCGCGCTGCAGGCGACCATCCTCGTTTTTGTCATTCCAGAAAAATCCGTCCCAGGCGCTGAGCCCAGCGAATTCTCCAGAGGGTGCGGCGATCACTTCGATGCCTTTCGGCCCCACGTCGCCGGAAATCTGACCGACCAGCCCGGTCGCGGCGACGGGGCGCCACGTGCCGCCGTCGTCCTCCATGAAAAGCACGCTCGGATTGGCGTAACTGTAGCTGGGAATCTTGAAAAGGAACTCGCGTTCCACGCCGCCCGCTGCGCTGCGGAATCGCACGGGCATGGCGTTGGTGCGCGGACTGACGTCGAAGGTCGGCGGCTCGTCAGCTCGCGCCGGGTCGGATTTCCAGAGGATGCGGGCCACCGCATAGCCGCCGTTTTTGCGATCAAGCTTGATTTCCATCGGTCCCATGTAGGCGGTATCGGGATCGTCGGCGAAATAACCCCCGACGCCATTGTAGCCCGTGGGGCCGATATAATCGCGTACGAGTTGGCCGTCGCGATTCCACACGGAAACGCGGCGCGGATAGAGCGTGTGCTCGGTGGCCCAGATTTGGCCTTTCGCATCGACGGCGATCGACGTCACGCTGTTCAATGCTTCGGGCAGAAATTTTCCCCGGATGGGGCGTCCGCCTTTTAGTCCGGCCGTGTAAACTAGCCGCCCGTCGCGGTTGTAAGCCTTAATTTGCTGATCTTCTCCTGCATCGAAGATGAGTGCATTTCCATCGGCATCCACGGCTAGGGCACCAGGCTTTTTCATACCGGGCGTCACAATCGGAGAAAACGCGCCATCCTTGGCAAGAAGACCGAGCGCTCCGTCCATGATCGCGACTAGCGTTCCATTCGCGTCATAAGCGAGGGAGGAAATGGTTTTTCCCGTCGCGATACGAGAGCGCGTCTGCGCGGATTCGCCGTCGAGCAGAATCACCTCGCCTGACGCGAAAGCCAGGGCAAGTTCTCCCTTGCCCGCGGCCATAGCGGTAATGTTTTCTTCGCCTGTTCCAATCGCCTCCGCAAGCGGCAAGGGAAACGGGCGCTCCTTGCCGTCGAGCCGGAATGGGTGATAGCCACCATCTTTGGCCGAGAGGCGGAAAAGTTTAACCCCACCAGTTTCCTTTTGCATTTCGGGATTCAGGATGCCATAAACCGCATCGCCGTCCGCGGCCAACGGATCTGCCCCGCGCAGTTCGCCCCAGATTTTCCGGCCATCGGGACCGATCCCGATGGTAGCACTGCCGCCCTCGGAAAAGTTCCAGCTTACGATCATGTGGTCTCCCGCTGCGGCGATGTGTTTCGGCTCCAGATGATTGCTGCCCCAAGACCCGCTTCCATCGTATGTTTCCCAAGGCGGCGTCCCCGGATTGTAGTAGGTCGTGTCGTAGATCGCATCCAGACCTTTATGCCACAAGCCTCGCACTCGGTATGTCCCGGGTTTGACGAGGTTGCCGTTGTCATCGCGGCAGTCCCACCCGGCTTTGATGTGGAAGTTGCCGTCTTTTTCCAACGCGGCGAATTCCTCGGGTGACCGGTCGGCGATTAGATTGCGAATGCGATGATTTTTCTCGTCTTCGATGACGAGGGTAAATTTCTTCGCTTCCTTAGGAATATCCGCGTGCGTTGTTAGCGCGCCGGTTTCCGCGACCGACGCCGCACGGTATTCGCGCAGGGGCAGATTTCCTTTCGCGAGCAACTCGATGTCACCCCAAGCCTCTTTCGTGAACCAGAAGAAAAGCCGCTTCGTGATCCCCTCCTGCATATTGTCCGCATAACGGGAAATCGGCCAGCCTTTGCCGGTGACATCCCCCCAGATGAACTCAAAGCCGACCCGAATCTTCGATCCCGCCCGCATTTCCGGCTTGTCCTTGTAAAGTAGCTTCCAAGGCAGGCGAATTTCCTGCGTGTAGCCGCCTTCTTCCTTGCGAAAGGCCATTGCGACACCGTCGCCGAGTTCCACATTTCCCGGTTTTCCGAAATACTGGGTCGCGTCCATGCCCTCCCGAACCTTGTCTGGGTTTTTCCAGCGTTCCAACAGGATGTTGGAGGTGTCTTCTTTGTTAAAATGCCAAGCCGTGATCCAGAGCGGGTGATCTGTCAGGACACGCATCTGAACGGAGTCGCTTTTCCAGCCGTCTTTCGGATCATATTTTGGGTCGATTTCGTTGTGAAGGGGCGAGGGATCGCGCCACCGTAGGGCGAGATAAAGGTTCTCCGCGTCCCACATTGCCGCCGTTTCCACGGAATATTCTTTGCGTATCTGAATGTCGCTGAAGCTTTGGATCCGTCCGCTGAGATCCCAATCGTTCAGGCTGCCGTCAATCGTAACAGGGCCTTGCGAAGGCAAGGCGGGAAGACCGGTATTCTGGCTCTGTGAGCCAATCATGTTTAGGCCTCGCATCCCGTCTTCCTGCGCGTGAAGGCAAGCAGTGGCGATGAGCGCGGAGAATGAGAAAAGAGAAAAAAAGAATAATCGCATAAAGATCGTTTTATTACTGTAACGGCAACTCCACGGGCACAGGCTTCGCATCCAGCGGCAGATAGAGGAGCCATTTGCTTCCGTCCGCGGCAGGGGGAAACGGAAACGCCACCCCCATCTGAATCGAATCCCCTTTACTTAGGACGGTCACGACATCCAGCGGACCGAAGTACGGCTTGCGAGGGACCGTCGAGAGAGCCTGGATTTTCTTTCCCGTCGCGGCATCCTGTAGCCACGCACCCGCCAAGGAAAAAGCCGGCGCCAAGGGATCGGGGTCTTCGGAGGTGGGTTTGGGCGCTACACCATGCAGAGCGAGTTGATTTCCCACGGCATAAATTTGCACCGCCACTACAAGCTCGCCGGTCCCGGCGTGCGCGGCTTTTGCTACAGTGAATCGGGCTGTTTGAGCATGAGCCGACACGACAGTTAGGCAGGCAATGGCCAAAAAAAGGTTCTTCATATTCATCATAAAGGGACATCCTCCACTTGCACGATCCTCCAGCGATATGGGAGGGGGTAGGTCATCGCCGGATGGTAGTCGGCGTCTATTGGATCGTCTTCGGTGTTCACGATGCCATCGGGACCGGGATTGACCGAGTTGCCTGGTACGCCGTCCTTTCCGGTTTCGATGTAACGCTCGATCACATAGCGGCGTCGGATTTCGCCTGTCACCGAATCGGCCGCTTGGAAATGGCCGTAATCGGAATTCTTCGGCGATTTCCTGATGGTCTGTGCCACCACCCAAACCGAGAAAACATTGCT
Organism: Chthoniobacterales bacterium; assembly: GCA_039930045.1. Classification (NCBI taxonomy): domain Bacteria; kingdom Pseudomonadati; phylum Verrucomicrobiota; class Spartobacteria; order Chthoniobacterales; species Chthoniobacterales bacterium. The sequence continues at coordinate 91,348 of JBDSQB010000017.1, forward strand.
CTGTGTCGTCAGTCCGCCGACGATCTGACGCACGACATCGTTTCGTGAGCGAGCGTTCGTATCGACCCCGGCATAGGTGTAAGCGGCGATTTCTGGGATGTTCGAAATTTCGCCCGCTATCATCATAGAACCATTCGAGGCCAGATAATTCTGTACTCCGGCCGCCAGTGCTTTTTCATTGACGGTTTTCTGGATCGATTCGCCGGACGTATCGTATTGCGTGGATGCCTTGATTCCGAAAAAGAGCGCTTCGAGTGGGGCCGTGCGTTGGGGGGGAGTCTGAGAAACACCAGGCACGGATTCTCCAAAGGGATAAGGAACTCGCGGATTGTTGATATTAATGCGCCCCTCGGTAGATCCTCCGCCGGTCAGCATACGGATCTGGGGCAGCGCTCCGCTCCCAGCCACCGCCGGACGCTGTGGAAGAAAGGGTACGGTAAAGAGGTCGAGCATGGCCCAGTCCGGATAGCGTCCCAGCGCTGTCGCCTGGCCCGAACCAGAAGTGGGTGTGAAGGAAAGGGAACGCCACGGGGTGCCCGCGTTGCCCGAATCGGGTAGAATGCCGGTCCGAACGGAATTCAAGGCCCCGACCGATGGAAAACGGGCGAGCTTGGGCATTTGGATATCCTGCCTCGGAAGCCAAAGCGACAGTGGGTCGCCTCCTGCACTTGGTTTGTAACCGGGGTTGTCGCCATCAAAGGATTGCGGTGCGGCGATACTCCCGGGAGGAAAATTCGCGTCCACCGCGCCAGTGCCACGCCGGTCGTAGGAACTGGTGGTCACGTTCGCCAACATCGTTATCTCGGAGGAAGAGGGATTGGGAACGGCTTCCCAATCGCCGGGATTCTTGTTCACGAGCGGGTCTCTCACCCGCAGCAGATAACCGCCGATGCCCGGCGAAGTGACGCTGAAATCCACCGGGAGCACTGCCCCGAGGATGGAGGCAGAAATCAGCGTGGCTGATTCTGCAGTATAGGTAGGACCTCGAAGACTTTCGAGCGGCGCAAAATCGATTTGTCGCCACGTCCCGCTTGATTCGTTATGGGACCACAGGGCGAAGCCTCCTACCGCTTTCATTGACGATAAACCGGGTTTGGACGGATAGAGAAATGAGCGATTGATATTTGCAATTGCGTGATACGATCCAGGATACCAGCTCTGCGTCGTCTGAGCCATGCTCGTCATCGTCAGGGCCGGGCGCACGCCGGTCTGTCCGAGCAGGGACCCGTCATATTTTGTGGTAGCCGCATTCAGACGGTAAGGATGATAGGCCGCCGCTTTTGCCTGATCCGGATCGGCGACGCCGGATGGAATCCCTCCTGGATTTCCCACGAGATCGAAACCGGCTGTGGCCGAGGAGCCATCCTGAATTCTCAGTAAATTGTCTCCCCATCTGCCTCCAAGCGCGGCATCGGCCGTGGTGAGCGACGAGGTTACCGTGGGACGGTCTTGGGAGTTAAGGGTATGGGGGGATGACGTGTTGCCGACATTCCAGAGAGAAGGGTCGGTGCCGTAGGGAGATTGGAGGGGTGCCCCTTCGTAGTAGCGAGGAAACAACATCTCTACATTGACGCGAAACTGCGCGCTAACGATCGGCGTGCCCGAGACGCTGCTGGGCGTGCCCGATACCTCCATGTATACCTCGTTGAACAAGGGCGATCTGCCTATCCCGCTGACAAGCTGTGAACTGCGAAAACCGAGCGGCATGATCGACGGCAAAGTATAATTCCTGCCCTGATCCGCCATCCAGCAGGATGCGACGATATCGTGAATCTGGAGGGTGATGCTGTCGATCTGGCGAGCGGTATACTTTGCGGAAAAACCCCCCGCTGCACCGCTGAAGCGTGGCCAGATGACCGCCTGATTCTGGGAATTCTGGCCCGCGAGATATGCGGCGGCCCGCATCGCTGTGGGGAAATTTCGGCTGGTGGACGAGAAGGACTGGGTAGCATTCGGCTTGCGAAACTCCACGAAATACTGACCGAGGGATGCCGAGGAGCCTGTGACCGTACTAGGCGGCAGTTGGGTGCTTGTGGGGTAGACGTGAGTTATCGGTGCAGAAGCGGCGATGATTGCTGTATCGGTCCAATAAGCGTCCGGACTTCCCTGCGGAGCGTAATAACCGAGCATCATGTTTCGTGTCTCACCCGCTGCGGTGCGAATGCCTGGGAAGAGCTGAATCCGAGGTTCTCCGAAGATATTCAAATCCGGGCTGCGGCTGTAATTGGTGATGTTAAATTTATTCTCCTCGAAAAAACCCGGCGGCACGCTGTCGGCGCGGCCCACTTCCGCAGTGGAGTTAAACCCCTTTTCTGTGGCATATTTCGCGATGGCCGCGGCGATCGTCTGACTCGAGCCGGGCAGGCCCGCAAGACTAATTTCAGAAGGCGTGCCAAAGCCGAAACTTTGCGTCCGGTCCTCCTTTTTGCTGCCGTCCGCCGTATTGATATTCACCTTGCAACTCTCGTCATCCGCCCAGAATGCGATTCGCCCCACCAAAGGATTGTTCCTGGCCGGTGGCACGTCGGGGTCAGCCGTCAGTTCAATCCAGCCCACTTTCATATTGCCCGATGCCGCGATGGGGTAAGAACCGGAGAAAGAAGGTTCGTTGAGATCCACATTGCGAAGATTTTTCGTTATAGGATCGTCCGCTCCTGGCAGACCGGAAAAGAGATCGACGGCAGATTGGGTGATTTGCCCGCTCGCATCCATCGTGAAAAGGTGAACTCGTCCCGGCTCCGACGCCCAGGCATGCCTTGGCTGCAAGCCTGCTTCCGTGCCTTCGCGAATGCGTTCGAGCGCGATATCGGCGCCAAAATCCGCGAATAGCCCGGCTTGGTTGCGGGCCAAATTCAGAGAAGACGACATCCGTTCAGATTTCGCTACAGTCAGCAGCGTCACGGCAAGCACGGTGATCAGGACGATGACGGCCAGAACGACGATAAGGGCGCTGGCGTTATAATGCCTGTTTGGGTGCATCAATATCCTCCGTAAATGCGGAACTTCCGAGTGAAGACCCGAAGGCTTTTGACCCCGGGATTGGCCTGCCGCACCGCGTCTGCAAAAGCATTGGTCTCTAGCTCAAAGCTCGATGGGGAAGTCGCGCCAGTCGGTGGCAGACTCACAATGCGCAGCACGTCGGTGGGAGCCACGCAGACCAGCGCGATCTCGACAAACGGAGGCAGTGTGAGATAGCCGGACGGGTAGCGATTGATGCCGTCCGACCGGTATCCGGCGCGCGAATCGAAATGATAGCCCGCAGTGCTTCCAGCCGCATTGAGGACGATGGGGTTCCCAGTGCGATCCAAGCACCGCACCCACATCGCCAGCACGCCATCGGCAATCCATCCCTTGTAGGCGTCGTCCTTGTCTGTCTGCGCGCTTTGCGGGGCGAACTCGCGCACGATGGTCGGCGTAATCCACTCATTCGGCTTGTCGTAGATGAGGTAATTGCTAGAAGCACCCGCCACTTCCGGGGAAATGAAGACGCGCCGGAGTTGAAAGCGGGATTGAGAGCCGTTGGCTTGCAAGTCGCTCAGCACGCAATATCCCACAATCGCCAGATTGCCGTTCGTGGCCGCACCGCCGTGCGCCAGCGGAGCTTGCCAGAAGATTGAATGGGGTTGGCAAAGCTCTCCTGCCAGCCCGTCCGGATTTGAAATGAACTGCAAGCTGTTGGTCGCGCTCCTCGACCAGGGCAGGGACGCAATCGCGATGTCTCTTCCGATGAGATCGAACGCCTCCCGGCTGATACGCTCCACCTCAAGGCGCGTGGAGGCTTGGGACGAAACCCGTCCGACGCCTTCCACGACCGAGGCAAGAAGGACGGCCAGCAACAAGAAGATCGTGGAGGCAACCAGCACTTCGATGAGAGTGAAGCCTTCGTTTTCCTGTGGCGGACGCAATCGACGACTATTCATAAAGGGCATTGCCGATCAGGTAGGGCCGTGAGGTCGAGGGATAGGAAGGAGCCGGATAGGAAATCTCTACCTTCCATATCGAGAGCCTGTTCGTGTTAGTAACGCCAGCCTTGTTCGCTGCAACCCGGTGCGAGACTGCACGGAAAGCGGCTTCCGGTGAAGTGTTCGCGACTGTGCTGCCGACTGCATTGAAAAACAATGTTAGATCGTTGGATGCTGTGAGGGATACGGACTTGGATCTCAGTTCGACATCCATTTCGCGAAGGATTGCGCCGAAAGCAGCGTCCCGCTGCGACTCGCGAGAGGAATCCAGCCCCACCCCGAAAAGAAAGATGATGCTCACGATGCAGAATGAAAACAGGCCGATCGACATCACGACCTCTATCAAGGTGAAACCTGCGGGCATGCCGCGGAATGTCGGCCAAGGTCGTTGATGGTTTCTCATGGTCATGCCACTCGGACGCGGCGGCTATTCAGAAATCACTTTCGTTCTTCCCGAGTTTTCCTGAACCAGCATCGTGTAGTCTATTCGCGAGTTTGCAGGATGACGACGCTGGAAGGTCAGGGCCGGGCCGATTCCCGCAGCGTCCACAGCGGCGTCTGGCTGAAAAACGATATATGAATAGCCGGCATCGACATAGCCGCCGTTCAGCTTCGCGGGCAAAGCACCGGCGGGCAGGCTGCCGGTGCCGGCGATATAGAAAGTCGCGTCGCCATCCCTCTTATAAGGCTCCATCAGAGCGTCCACTGGCAGGCGCATCCAAGGCGTCACGGCCTTAAGTTGTACCGCGCTTCCCGCTTGCCGGGTCAAAGAGACCAGCAGCACCGCCTGACCCAATGACTCGACATCATGTGCGGTGCCAGTAAGGACGATCAGAGCGACAGGCGTTCCCTTACTCATGGCTTCCTGGCGCGCGAGGACAGCGACACTGTTGAGGACGCTGACGGCCTTCGAAACATTTCGAGCTGGAAAGCTGCCTAGGCCCGCCACAGTCAGGGAACCCAGAATGGAGATCACAGCCATCACAGCCAGAAGTTCAACGAGGGAAAACCCGCACCGGGGATTGGATTTCGAATCAGTCATGAGCACCCCCCGGACGTGCGATTAGGGCCTGCTTTGCCCGCAGGAGCATCCGCAAAGAATGCATTTCTTCTTCCAGAGGCAGTAGCATCTCCGCAGCCCCCAGCAGGCTTCTGGCGTAGATGAGAAAATAGTCCAGCGAAGGTGTGGCTTGCGCTACTACCATCCCGAGATCCACTCCGGCGAAAAGGCGCGCCGAGGTTCCGCCATCGACGGACTCAATCATACCTTTCGTGCCGAAGATTCGCAGGTGATCATTCCCCCAGACTCCCGTGCCGCGGGGATTCAGGTAGTTCACTAGTGCACAGGCAAGGGCACCGTTTTCCAGAGTGCCGGAAAGTTCCGCAGCCATCCGCAGGCCGCCCCGGCTGAAGCCTGCGAGTTGGATCTCGCGGGCACTTAAAGTCTTTAACCGGAGGCCCGACACCTGCTCGATCATGCGCACCGCATGAATACCTGCCTGAAGGGTTAATCCCCCATCGATGTCCTCATCGTCAGGCCGGTTCGCATGATACGGATAGGATTTTTGCGCAAAGACTTGGGCCACTCCGCCGATTTTCCCGGCGGCAATGGCATCCCGCATGGCCCGCCAAGGCTGGGCGAAAGCCGTGCCCGCCGTTTCGCGAAACGATCTATCAAATCGGGACGCAGTTTCCAGGATGCGATCAAGATCCCGCTCGTTCAATGCGCACGGCTTCTCAGCGTAAACATGCTTTCCAGCCGCCAGACAGCGGATCGCGTCCTCCGCCTGATCCGCACGCCGGGGGGAGCACAATGAGATCAAATCCAGCGAATCATCCGCGAGAAGCTCACCCAGAGACTTAGCACTCACGACGCCCCGGGCTTCCTGCGGAATCTCGATAAGCGCTGCCGCTCCGATTTCCACGACGGGGTTTTCTTTGAAGAACCTCGTTAACGGGTGCCCGTTAGCACCGTATACCCCGATGCGCAGCTTCCGGGCTGACACGAGGGAAGATTTTTGTCTCTGGGGAGAGGAAATCACGGGAGACGCCTTTCTAACGCGCTCCCCGTTGCAACCTTCGGCGGAAAACCCACATCATAACCATTCCTAAAATCAAGATCGCCCAAGTCGAAGGCTCAGGAATGGCAGAAATGCCGTTAAGCACGATCGAATTGCCCACCAGCGACAAGGTGGGAGTGACAGTGGGCGTAAATCCCAGCCCTGAGTAGTCGAAGTCCGGCGTTAGATCAAGCGTTGCTCCCGCTGTCGTGAAGGTGAACAACGTCATGGTTCCACCGTCCTGAAATCCGCTCGCCAAGGTGAGGTTCCAATCATTGTTCAGCGTCAACGTAGTATTCGCTTGCACCAGGTCGCCACCCTCAAAGATCGCCGTGGCTCCCGCCGTGCCGGCTCCACCCGCGAGAGTGAGGCTGGAAGCGAAGGTGAGTGTGCCGGGGCTTGTGCCGGGGGAAAGAATACCGCCGTCGTTCACCGTCGTTGCGCCGCCGATAATCCCCGTGCCGCCAAGTTTCGCGCCTAAGGCGACGGACACATTACCCGTGGCAAGGCTTTGATCGCCGTTTATCAGCAGGGTTCCCCCACTGACCGTTGTTGTGCCCGTGTAACTGTTGTTGTTGGAAAGGGTAAGAGCGCCGGCTTCCGATTTGGCGAGCGAAAGGATAAAATTAATATTGCTTGCGCCATTTGACACAGCACCCGAAATCGAAGTGTTTCCGGCACCTTTGACGTTGATGGTGCGGCTTGCAGCCACGGCGGCCGTCAAAGCAACGTTTCCTGCGATACTCAGGTTGGCGGTGGTACTGTTGTTGACGAAATTAGTATTACCACCGTTTAACAAATTGGCGTTGATCGTTTGATTATTCGTCACGCCGGAATTGATCGTTATATTTGGACTTGGAGTGCCGCTGCTGTTGAAAGTGATTGATCCGGTTCCCGGCGCGGTGCCGAGTGTATAGGCTGCTGCGTTTGAGGTATTGAAAACAATGCCAAGAAGGACAAGGTTTCCAGTGTTGATCAGAGTGTTACCATTCCCTGCGTTGTCAAAGGTCGCTGTATTTGTCGATGTAGGCACGGGTGAGGTGGACCAGTTTGTTGTAGTGCCCCAAGCGTTGCTCGGCGCGCCTAACCCTGTCCACGTGGCGTCAACAGCCTCTGCGGAATTTACAATGCACAGAACCACTACGACGGCTGCCAAAACCCGAATGAATGGAGGGGGGATTTTCATAAATCCAATTCTCGCTTTTTCTTGCTATGGGGGCAAGTGATAACCGTGTATACAGATCTCATACACTTTTGACACCAAAGGTCGGCGTCCAACCTCTGGAATAGCGGAGAGCACCACATAATCCGCGAATCGGTCGCCGCTGCGTCCAAACCGTCGCTGCGAGTAGAAGAATACCGCCTGCCCAAGTAGCAGGCTCGGGCACCGCCGTCATTGTCACTTCGTAGAAGCCGGAATCCAAAGCAATCTGGCTAACTCCAACGGCCGAGCCATTGAAGGTGAAGTCACCAGCGGCAATGAATGACGACATATCGGAATTGAATACCAGGCGATCATCGGTCCCATCCACGCCGCTGATCGTAGTGCCGTTCGTGGTGGTGTTGGTGTAGCCGATGATGTTCAGCTTGAAGGCGTTGCTCGGATCGATGAAATTGGTAAAGACCATGGTGCCGATGGTGCTGCTGCCGAAGTCCAGCGTGGAGTTGCTGGTTAAGGTCAACGCGCCAAAGCCCGCGACGCTGGTTGCAGAAGCAGTTGCATAAGCACTGTTTGTGGTGGTGACTCCGCTCTTGGAAATAGCCGTTCCTTCCAGGACAGGACTGGCTCCAGAGATGGCGATGGTGCCTCCGATGCTTCCAGTAGTCGCGCCACCAGTGCCCAGCGAGACTCCCGCCGAGTTGTTGACCCGATTGGAGATGCCGCCAGGCGTTCCTCCTGTAGTTGTAGCACCGGTCAGGAGCAGAGTGCCGCCGTTATTGACCGTAATTGAAGAAGTGCTGCCCAATGCGTTATTGGAAGTGGAGTCCAGCGTGCCGCCATTCGCGGTCGCACTGGTAATGAGAGGGGCTCCGGCCGCTGACGTGCCGATCGTGGTCGCGCCGGTAAATGTATTCGCCCCGGAAAGCACCCAGGTGCCTACACCGGCCTTGGTGACACTGGTGAGATTGCTGGTGCCACTATTGTTGGCGATTACTTTCGAAAACGTGTTCGCGCCCACGTACGTGCCACCTAAGGTGAGGAGTCGGGTTTGGGTGCCCGCACTCCCTGAACTGGTGCCGTAGGCCAAAGCCACGGTATTATCGATGGAGAGTGTTCCAGTGCCGGATGACTCAATCGTTGCACCGCCACCCGCGCCACTGCTGAGGGTAAATCCCCGGTCGATGGTTACATTGGAACTCCCGGTGTAACGTAAAGTGGCTGCGGGCGCACCGAAAACAAGACTGGCAGCCGCGTTGGAGGAAGCGCCAATACTGCTGTTGCTACTGCCGCTGGCCAGAACGGCTGCTTCTAACACGCCCCCGTTGATGGTCGTTATTCCAGTGTAGCTGTTGTTGTTGGAAAGGGTGAGGGTGCCGGTTTCCGATTTGATGAGCGAAAGGGTAAAACCGCTGACGTTTGTGCCGTTTGACACAGAGCCTGAAATCAATGTGTTTCCGGCACCTCTGACGGTCTCGGTGCGACTGGCACCCACGGCGGCCGTCAAAGCGACGTTTCCTGCAATACTCAGAGTGGCGGTGGTGCTGTTGTTGACGAAACTAGTATTACCACCGTTTAACAAATTGGCGTTGATCGTTTGATTATTCGTCACGCCAGAATTGATCGTTATATTTGGACTTGGAGTGCCGCTGCTGTTGAAAGTGATTGATCCGGTTCCCGGCGCGGTGCCGAGTGTATAGGCTGCTGCGCCAGTATTGAAAACAATGCCAAGAATGAGAATGTTTCCAGTGGCAATCACAGTGTTACCATTCCCCGCGTTATCAAAGGTCGCTGTTTGTGCCGATGTAGGCACGGGTGAGGTGGACCAGTTTGTTGTAGTGCTCCAAGCATTGTTGCTTGGCGAGCTTAAACCGGTCCACGTGGCGTCAACAGCCTGCGCGGAATTTACAATGCCCAGAACCGCTGCAACGGCAGCCGAGACGCGAATGAATGGAGGGAGAATTTTCACAAACTCAGCCTCATTTGACTTTGCATCGTCAACAAGAGATAACCATGTATACAGAACTCATACACTTCTGTGGAAACAGGCACGGCTTCGAGGCGGCGACGCTTGGTGACAAGCGCCGGCTTCGCTATTCGGGAGGGTGGATGCGAATGCGCAAATCCTCGAGAACGTCGCCTTGTTGAGGGACGATATCCAAGGCGAATTGCCAGCGCCATTGCCTGTGATTGCTTTTGAAAACAAGGCGGTTCCATCCTTTCTCAAGCTCTGTTTTCACCATGACAGGCGCTACTGCGATCATGCCGGAGCTAATTTCGTGTCCGTTCATCCAGGCGGTGAGATGATTTTTTCCGGAAATCCCCAGCGATACCACGCGCAACGAGACCGAACGTTGACGGTCGCTGTAAATCCAGCGCGCGCCGTAACAAACATCGTTCGTCTGGAAGAATGAGACCGCCGAGATATCCAACGCCCCCTCGGCAGGGCCGCCAGCGTAACCCGTGGCGGCAAAATACCGCTTCCAGAGAATCGGATGGCCAGGGATAACCTCTTGGAGGGCGCCGAATCCTTCGCCGCGCGAGAAGGCGTCATCCACCGGCAGAGCTCCCCCCTTGGGATTGAATTCGATTCCCTTCCAGCCGTTTCCTCCCGCATTGCCGACGCCCACGATCCAGGGTGCCGGGATGCTCACCGTGCGCGAGAGGGACCCCGCCTTAAGTGCAAACCGGTTCGTCAGGCGGTCGGGAGTTCCTTCCACAACGAAAAAGCCAGTGGCCGCGGATTTCTCTGCGGTGACGATCTTCCAGCCGTCGGGCGGCTCCAAGGAGGCCCCGGCACTGCTGCCGCCGGGAATTTGATGTTCATAGGAGATTCGGAAAGTCGCGGTCTCACCCGAGCCAGAGGCGGCCTGCTCTTCGACCCACCAAGAGAGCGTTTCCTGCTTGTCGTTCCAGAATTTCGGAATCCACTCGGCCAGCAGCAGTTGCGCCGCCTTGCTTTCCCCGAGTCCTTCCAGCATTCCAGCGGCGATGGAAACATGTCCAGCCTGATTGGGATGGACGAGGTCGACCGTCACGGAAAATTCCGGGTCGCGCCGCCGGCCTTCGTTCAGCATTCGGTTCATGGCTTCGTGTGTTGGCAGAACCAAACAATTCTCCGACTTCGCGATGGCCTGAATTCGTTCGATCAACAACCGCATTACCCGGTTCTTGGTCGAATTTTCGTTTTCGGTGCAAAGGGTCGGCGTGGCAATGGCGAAAACTCTCGGATGCGCCCGCGCCCGCAAGTCGCGGATGAAATTTCGGTAATTCTCGGCCCATTTATCGAGTGCTTCCGGTTTTTCGGTGAGGCGCGGTGACAGCACGTTATTCATGCCCAGCATGACGACGATCACTTCCGCCCCCCGGTCCAGAGTCTCTTTCACATCTACATTCGGAACATCCAGAATTAACGGCTCCGTGCGACTCTTGAGTTCTACGTTTTGCCAGGATTCCAGCGTCTGCCCGCCACCGCCGAGTGAGATAAAATCACACTTCTTTCCTGTCTTCCCGAGCGTTTCCCGGATTAAGGGCGCCCAGCCTTTTGCCGCCTTCGCACCCTGAGCGGTGATGCTGTCTCCGATAAAAACGACGCGGTCATTGGCCTTCAGCGCGGATTCCGCAAAAAGACGTGGAGCCAGAACAACTAGCAAAAAGGCGACGGCACGGAAGGGGGTTGTTTTCATATTCTATAAGAGTTTATTTGCGGGGATTTAGTGTTGCCTCGAGCCATCGCCATGCGTAACGGTCGAAAGCCGGGGACCAGTCGTGAGCGGTGTTCGGCAGCGGGATAATCTGCTTCTCCCCACCAAGCGCCCGGTAAACGGCGTAGATGCCGGTCGGCGGGGAAACACGGTCGATCAAGCCTGCGTTCATCAGAACCGGGCAACGAACAAGCGGAGCGAAGTTGAGCACATCGAAATAGCCTTCAATGCGCAAGCTCGGCGATGGATCGGCGTTGCCGACAAAAGGACCGTCACCCGGCAATTTCGCCGCGTTGAGTCGATCCGTGTCCCGCAACCAAGGGAGATAGGCAAAATGGGTGATGGCGGGAATGGCAGCTCGAAAATCCGAATCAAAGGCTGCCACAATCAGAGTCAAACGCCCTCCCTGACTTCCTCCAAGGACCGCAAGCCTGCTTCGATCCACTGCTGGCAATAGCTTCAGGGCTCTCGCCGCCTGGAGAGCGTGCAAATAAAGGCCAAAGTGAGCTTTTTCCTCTGGATGTTTCGCCCCCATGTCGTCGGGAACAGGAGGGTATTCGGTCGCATCGACCGGAAAACCATGAATCTGGACGTCCAAGGCCGCGAATCCGTGTCTCGCGTGTTCGATTGGTATTGCACGTGCGACGTTGCCCGCGCCGGGCAACACGAGCAAAGTCGGGAACGGTCCGGGCCCGGGAGGTTTTGCGAACCAGCCTTCGATTGTTTTGCCGCCGTATGATGCAAAGCGGACTTTGTAAACCTCCACCTCGCTCACTCGCTCGCCTTCCGGATCGTAGTTCTCCGGCATGCGGGCCGACGTGACGTTATACCTGCCAAGTTCATCGCCTCGTAACACGCGCTCGAACGTTACTTGCGGGTCGGGCGGGATCGCTTCGAGATGCTTGCGAGCGGCGCTCCAGAATGCCAGAAAATCTGCGGGCAGAAGCGGATGGACTTTGGTCTCCGTCTCACGCCACCCAAATGTGGTCGCCGCCGGCAGCGTCTCATGCTCGTTAAGTTTGACCGCAACCCGCAAATCGAAGAAACCAGGTTCGAGTTTATCCCCGGGAATCGTGATCTCGAAGCTGTTGTCGAAACGAATCTTCGCCGAGCCGGAAAGAAAAGGTATGTCCACACGGTTCCGCGACACGCTCCATTCCAGGCTGAGCGCGCGTTGAAACGTGCGGCAGATGATGCGAGGGGAAGGCGGCCCGGGAAAGAGGAAGGTGTCGCTCTCTGGAGCGAAAAAAACCACGTCCCGCGAGCGCGGTGGAGAGGGCGCCGCCTGATAAGGGCCGAAGAGATTGACGGTCATCGCGATCAACCAAAGACTATTCATCTTTCCTCCAGCCAGGACCACTCGAAGCTGATTCACCCCGCCCGTCCGATGCAATCATCCAAGGCGCATCCGGACGCCAGATCACTCTTAAATGCCGATAGGGAATCGTTAGTTCGTTTGGCGTCCAGGATCCATCGAGAAAAGGAAGCTGTTCGGCTGGCAAACCATCGGCCTCCCAAATGGGACGCGGGTAGGAACGGCCGTTGACCGTTGCGTAGCGGAGCGAATCGTCCTCTGGCGAATAGCTAATCTCCAAGCGCGTGTCGCCGACAGCGTAACGAGTGTTCCGGACGCCGAAATGCCAGTAATCGACATATTTCGCAGCCAAAATCCGTTCCTGAAAAGCGGCAAAGCTTTCCTCGGCGGGCAAGCCGATCGTCAGTGCAAAGCCGTTGAGGGTGCGTGCCAGTTCGTCTTTCGTGAAACGGCGCGGTGCTCCCTCGTAGTTGAACAGCGAGACCTGCGTGTAACCAGGAACCTCCTCGATTCGGAGGGAGTCCGGCCCCCCCCAGTTCGAAATATTCAGAGCCCGTAACCCCAAGTAAACCCGGCCGTCGCGTACAAAGACGTGTCCGTCCCGTATCTCGACCTGCTCGGGGCGCCCGAAATGGCTCGGCAGCACCAACGCCAGCCGGAGCCGGGTCACTTCGCGCTCCGCGAGCTGGGGCTTGGGCCGGGCGAGCAACAGCGCGGTGCGTCCATCCTGCGCGACAGTCATTCTCAGGTGGTTGGGCTGGGCATGCTCGTCGGTGGGCACATCGTCATCGGTGAAGTAGCTCACGTAGGCGGTGCGCACATCCTCTGGGCCGCGCGCCGGAGCAGTCCGCCGGTATTGAAGGAAAAAACCGTCCGTCCAGCTTTCGCCCAGAGCGGAACCCAGCGCGAAATCTTCTTCCTGATAGTGCGTCAGTACTGGCTCACACGAGCGGTAATTTGGCAAACCGCAACCACGCTCGGCCGTGGCTTGCAGATGGAACGGATATTTCCGGTTTCGGCTCCACTCAACGAGATGGGCGGGAGCCTCCGCCTGGGCAGAAGCGGACCAGCAGAGCGAGCCGAGCGCGACCGGCCGCTCGTTGTGCTGATGGAGCAATCGGATAGGATCGCGGCCCAATTCCTCCAAGGGATTCGGAATGACGGCGTCGCCCAGCGCCAACCAGAGAAAAAAATTCATTCCGCTGAGGTGGGCTGTCCGATCCTGCTGATACGTCCGCGAATAAGGGCCGCCCATCAGTCCCGTCGGCCAATGAAAATGGCCGAGAACGTCCGCCCAGATTCGTTCCACGCAGCGGGCGGCGAGGTCGCGTGCCTCAGGATGGCGGGCATGCTGGACGATCTCCGTGAGATTCACCAGAGTTAAGGGCGTGTAAACCGGACTGGTATATTCGCTCATCAGGCCTCGGCGGCTTAGGAGGTCGCCGAGTTGATGAAGATTCCAGAGACCGTGTTCTACCGCCCCCGCGTCACCAAAATACTCGCCGCCGAGGATCATGCCGAGCGAGGCCTTGGCCGGCATGTTGTCGTTGAAACCGTGAAATTGATAATCCGCCTGCCGGTTGCCAGGAAAATCCTCCAGGCCCGCCCGTGCCCAGCCTTCCAGCTTCCCGCGCACGGCTTCCGTCAGCTTCGCGCCGTGCAAGACGAGCATCTGGGTAGTGTGATTCGTGACAAAAATATCGAAGGGGGACGTGATTTCCATCTCGCTGCGCGGCCGGACATGCAGGCGGAACTCCAGCTTTTCCAGAATGCGGTTTGCAAGTTCGACGCTCGGCGGCTCTCCCGCCAGGAGTCCGAAGCAAAGCTGTAAGATCGTGCGCGTGAGGGTGGCGGGCCTTTCTTCCGTGAGCGTCCATTCGCCGTCCGCATCGAACCAGCGCGGGATCCATATCGCTGCCAGTTCCTGGGTCTGCTTGCAGCGGTGGATAAGGAAAGGATCGGAGGATTTCGTGGGTGTGTTCATGGTTTATTTTTGGAGTTGAAGGCGAAGAATTCGCTGATGGCCGTGGTCGTAAACGACGGCACTGCCGTTGCGGGCCGCGATTATGGTTGGCCCGTCGAGATCGAATTCGTAAACGGCGAGCGGGCGGCGGGTTTCGATGTCGTAGCAAAGTACGCGATTCCCCGATGGGTCACACACCCAGAGCGCGGAGCCATCGGCGCTCAAGTAGATTGGCTCGGAGGAAGCCAATGCATCCCATCGGGCGGTTTCCACGAATTCTCGCCCCTGTAATTCGAGTTCAACCACGCGACCGTCGCAAGAGGCAAAGAATTTTCCGTTTCCGGCTTTTGAAATGGCCGTCAGCCGCCGGATTGGAATGGAAGTTCGGAAGGAAAGTTCCCCGAGATTTTTGAGCAACTTTCCGTCGGCGCGCAGTTGATAAGCACGTCCGGTTCCGTCTGGCTCGATCACGACTATTGCCTTCGTGCGCTCGACCAAAACTTCGACGGCTCCGACCGCGTCGCGGGAAAAGGGATCCGTGGCGACATCCCAGAATCTCGGTTCGGTTTTGAAATCATAAACCGCGAAGCCTGCCCTCCCTCCGCCCAAGACAGGAACGACGAAATTGCCATCGGCGCGTTCGCAAGGCTGCTTGAAGCCGGTGGCGTCCAACGTAAGCCCGAATTGCAAGGGTGCATCGGGTGGCGCATCCGGTTTCCAGACGCCCCCGGCCGCGAGCACAGTGCCATTCGCGCTAATGTTCAGACCTGCGCAGGTCGGCAGCGCGCCCAAGCGGCGGCCGATGGTCAGGTCGCCCCGGCTTTCGTCCCAAGAGGCTAGTAGGATTGCCCCCTTTTCTCCGCTGATAGCATAAGTCTCGTTGTGAAGCCGAGCCAGCCCAATACCCAATCCGAGGTCTGGATCCACTTTGAGCCGTCCAAAAAAGGTTCCTGTCATTCCGCCCATAACCGGTCCGGGATCGGCCTCCAACAAGGCATTTAGCCGGTTGATGGTGCCGTTGGGGTCAAAACTAAAAAAGAAATCCCCTATCCGGACTGGATTTCTGCCCTTGATGTCCCTGGGCCAGTTGGGATCGGGTTTGCCGTCCGGCAAAAACTTCGTAACACGTCCCCGCGGTTGCATGGCTCGAGCAGAAATCCGCATAGGACTTTCGACATAAACCGAACCGTCGGGCCCGAGATCAATGGAGGCTGCAGGTGCATCAGGCAGAGGGACCTCGGTTTTATCCGTGAGATTCACCAGAAATAATTTGCCGTTTCTTCCCAATGCAACGCGGCCATTTGTCGAATTCTTGCTTAGGATGTCCGCAGCCACACCGAGGCCTTTAAACCTCGCGCCCGGCGCAGCATCTGCAGACAGCATCGAGAGCGAGCCATCGGCGAGAAGCACAATCTGGTTCCCGGCAGCAATGATCGCCTTCGGCAAATTCTCCGGCTCCGGTGTCTGGTAGGTACCGACTAGGCGACCATCGGCGGCATATTTGTTGATTTGGCCGCGTCCTCCGGTTCCCCAGATGAAACCGGCCGCGTCCACCCCAACCCCGGCTCCCACCGGGGCCACCTCTGAAAATTTCACGAGCGTTCCGCCTGCCTCGCCAGAGTTTCCCAGAACTCCCGAAAATATAATGCGTTCTGCGTGGAGGTTTGCAGCGAGGAGCGTCGCCGAAATTGTTAGAAAGTGTAGTGCGTTCATGGAAAAATGAGGGTTCCCCAATTCGCTGGCTGAATGGTCGCCTCGCCAGGAACGTCGTTCACCAGACCCGTCTCATGGTTTGACCAATAGGAGCGCAGCAAATCCACACTTCCTGCTGCGTCGCCGTAGATCACACCGAAATCACCCGCCAGCGTTTCGCTCTGCCCAGTGCCAGGCAGACCAAGGGCGTTCGCGGGAATGTCAGCGACGACGGTGTATTCGCCCTTTCCTTGAGTAACGGTGACGCTTGCCTCCGTCACCTGCCGAACCGCGTCGATCTTTTCCGTCCGCCAGGGACTGCTGAACAGCACGGGGTCTTTTCCGTCGGGATTTTGATAGTCGTAAAGCACCGCGATGGTTTTCTTTCCGAAGGGAGCGATCAGCAACCGCCGATCGCCACGCGTCGGGCGTTTGCGACCGACCGGGGCCGATGCGTCGGTGGAAAATTCAAAAGCGACGGCGTCGCCGGTTTTGAAAAGCTGTTTGTCATCCGCACCGCGATTAATCCACGGCGAAGGATCCTTAACTTTCCATGCGATCAACAACCGTTTCCCCTGACGTGCCAGCTTGACCCGCGCGTAAGGATATTCTGCGCCGCGTTCTCCCCATTCCGCTTGCCATTCCCCTCCCCATGAGTCGGGATCCTGCGTTAGCCCAGCAGGAATATCCGTCACCGTTAGCGTCTTCGGTGACGGTGCGATCTCCGCCTCTTTGCGAGCGTGGGATCGGGCTGCCGTCGCTTGCGCGTCCGAGACGGTGATCTCCCCACGGCTGCGCCGGAGTGTGTCGAGTCCTTCCATCTCAAAAAGCCGGTAATCTGGCTTGCCGGACTGCAGGTAATATTTTCCGTCCTTCCGAGATCGCCCAAAGTAACCTCCGAAAGGTTCGCCCTCCGTCCGGTAAGGACCCGTTTCCACGGACATGCGAATGTCGGAAAAAAATTCGTCGAGATAGATCCCGTCCGTAGTCAGGATCATGTCCCGTCCGTAGTTGCCGTTCAGCACGGTGACGTCTCCCTCCTTGTCAAGAGGCGCCACACCAAGAAAAAACAGCGCCGCTTGTAAATCTCCAGATTTCGGCAGGGGGGCTTTGTGCGATCCTTGCACGCCCGCCCATTTGCCCGGGAGCGTCCAATCCAGATTACCTTGGGCGTTTAGGGCCGTTATCGGCTCGGCGTTTATCAGAAGCCGTCCCTGCGAATCCGTGGCCGTAGCTTGAAGGTTGGCGAAGCTTGGTGCCTCCACGGATTCCTTCAGTGCTTCAGCAAGCCGATAGTCCGGCGTCCCAGAGGGAAAGAATCCATGCGGCTTAAGCCGAAGCAGCCGCGTTCCCGACGGCGACTCCACTAGCACTTTCATCGAGAGGCCGGACTGCCCGCTTCCCCAGGAGCCGAACGCCCACCGCGTCTCTTTTGGCAAAAACTCAAATTCCTCGTTTTCCGGCAGGCCGTCACCATTGATGTCTTTCCAAAGAAAATGGATGTCGGCTTTTTGTAAGACCTTTTGAGGAACCTCAATCCAATCGGGATTGCGGGGAGACGGTTGAAAAATCTCCTCAGGCTTTTCCCGCAATTCACGGGCCGCATCGACGAGAGCTGCCTTAACCTCGGTCACCTCCGCAATCGAGCGAGGCAAAGTCCAGCGAAAAAAGTTCGCCATGCCGGTTAGCTGTCCAAGTAGCGCGAGCGGTTTGAGCGTCTGATCGTCCATCAGTTCGAAGAGCGAAATTTGTTTCGATTGACCAAAAACGAAGGTTCTTCCTCCCTCCCGGACGAATTCGAGCCTGTAGTCGTCGGACCTGCGAATCAGTGCCGCCCCGGATTTCGGACGATAGAGAGTAGAGAGCGGGCGGGCCGTCTTCGCCGCAAAATCCAAGCTCCACAGAACTCCTGCTCCGATCCAGTGCGTCGCATCATCGGGATCAAAGCTGCCGCCCGGCGCGCCATAATCCGTCGGGCCGAACAATTCTTTAACGAGCTGACCCGAGGCAACGTCCCAGACACTGATCCGGCGCGGCGTACGATCATCTTCTGTTACCCAAAGCTTTCCCTCCTTGTCCGTTGCGATCCCAAAGGGCTGATAGACACCATTTGATTGCCACTTTCCGAGAGATGGCCGCCCGCCCTTGCGACCCAGTGTGCGAAGCAACTCCCCACGAGCAGACATAACCTTGATATCCTGGTCAGGGCCATTATCGCTGATCAAAATCTCCCCTCGCGGAGAAACGGTCATCCCGCGTGGTGCGGCCACCGCAGGGGTGCTCAACGGATGGAATATTCCGCCCTTCACTTCCAGCATGCCCAAACGGTCTCCGGAAAACGCCATTAAATTCCCGTCCGGCCCGGCTGCCAGCAAACCGGGATTCGGCAGTTGGATTTCCCGGGTCTGTTTTGCTGTGCGGGCGTCCAAGATAACGATGCGATTTTCCTTTTTTAGCGAAACAAACAACGATTCTCCGATTGCTGCGAATCCGGCCAGGTTGTCTGCGGGAGGCACCCAGAAAGGGACAGTGCCGCTACCCTCGAAAGGGTTCACGGCCACTTCTCGCTCGCCTTTCGGACCTCCGTAAGAAAGCGACTTCCCTTCCTTGGTCCAGGCGAGAATGTTCAATGGACGCGGGCAACTCCACGTCCCATCAGGCCGCAGGACGAAGGGCGTGTAACCGGGACGCCCTTCCACTGCCGCAAACACGCGATCGGCGGCTGCGGCGAGCATCAGCTTCCCGCTCGAAACGTGGGGAGGGATACGAATATGGCTCTGTTTCGCACCTTGCAGGTCCGTCCGGACGATATTGAATCCCGCCTCCGCAAGTGGCCATCCTAAATAGACATCCTCGCCGAAGGCGGCTGCAGCGGTGGGGTTCGAGTGATCGCCGCCCCAGCTGCCTTTCGGATCATCCAAGCCAAAAGGCGGCTTGCCTTCGTTGTAATATGAAAAGAGATACTTTGGATGAATGCCTGCGTGGCTGATAGCCTTCCAGCGGTAGATCCCTGATAGGACAGGCGTGCCGGAATCGTCCAGCCCGTCCCAGACCAGGCGACGCATGCCCACCGGCAATTTTAGGGCACTCACGAGACTTCGAACTCTTTTTCCCTCCGGAGTTTCGATCACCAGCGACATTAGCCCTGCAGCTGGTTGCTCAAATTCGATGGCGATTTCATTTTGTGTCGCCGCCACTGCTTCCTGATGCCCGGCTAGATCGAAGAATTCCCAATGGGATGCGTCCGTGGAGAGCGGGTCGAACCCAGCACCCGGTCCGCCGTCCCGATAACGTTGGATGAGCCTCGGCGTCGAAGGATTTTTCCCAGGCCAGATCACCCGCAGAGCCATGCGAAATCCAGCGGCGTCTGGAGGAAGATGCAAAGCTTCTCGTGGAAAACGAAACACCATGCGCAGGACATTGCCGAGGGAAACTATGTTCGCCTGTGAGTTGTCCTGGCGCAGATTCTTCCCGGCCCCGACAACAACTTCGGCCATGGGCTGCTTGCCGTCTGTTCCGAACCGTTCGACATCGACTGCAACTTCAAGGTCTTCCTCGGAGATATGCGCCGCAAACGCGAGCTTCGGGTCCACCGCTGTAGAAAGACGGATAAACTCTTCCTCTGTGAAAACCGATGCGGTTTTTCCTTCGGCAAAAGAGCAGGCGATCCCAAACAGTAGGGAAGCGCCCAAAAGAAAGGGGAAGCGCAGCATTGTTTATCACGGATACGATGAACGTCTCTGAAGGAAAGGTCCTAATTAGTGTATGAATTGTGTATAGACTGGAAATGCTGCCTTCCGAGCAACACGTGATATATGTGTATTTCCCTATGAGCCGCCCCTCTTTCACCCCGCTTTCGCATCTCGAGGATATCATCAATCTAATTCCTGTCTTTCGAAGTGCGTGGACGAAATCCAGCAGGCTTATCATCTGCTTGCCGAATACTTTCTCAATGGAGGAAAGTTGCTTCTTTGTGGAAATGGTCCGCGCTCAAAGGTAGCGCTCTTTCCCAAAAGTTTGTCGATGGCAGCCTGTTCCCCCCGCTTATGCAACGCAATGTAACAAAGACTTCATCTCTGGCAGCGCCCCTTGGAGACGTGATTAAGGATCCCCAAACGGGTCAGACACTGTGGTGCGTTGGTACGCTTCGCTATACCAAGGGCGGCTTAGTAATTCTGTTCGCATGGTTGATGTTCAACGATTTCTTTTTGATGCTGATGGAAGCGGTGAAACCCGCGCTCAACGGCATCCTCATGCGCGATAATGGCGCGACCAACACCGAAATTGCTCTCTACCTTGGCACTCTAAGCGCAGTATTTACCATCTGGATAAATCCCGTCGTCAGCACCGCGTCGGATCGCACGCGTACGCGTTTGGGTCGGCGGCGTCCGTATCTCCTGGCCGCCGCACCGCCTGCGGCGCTGTTCCTCGCCCTTATTCCATGGGCACCGGACGGATGGAGATGGCTGATGGGAGTCCCATGGGTTGCCG
Source organism: Chthoniobacterales bacterium (assembly GCA_039930045.1). Lineage (NCBI taxonomy): Bacteria > Pseudomonadati > Verrucomicrobiota > Spartobacteria > Chthoniobacterales > Chthoniobacterales bacterium. The sequence continues at coordinate 111,694 of JBDSQB010000017.1, forward strand.
CTCGCTTTGGTGGCGGTTCCATTAGTGGAGCCGTACTCGCCATTGGCGTGTGCAGCATGATATTTTCGATGTTCAACGCGGTTCTCCTGTCGATATTCACATATTACTTTTGGGACGTGGTGCCCAAATCATTGCTAGGTCGTTTTAACGCCATCGGCAAAATCGTTACCACCATACAGTCGTTCATTTGGAATTACTGGATATTTGGTCTGGCTGAAAAACATATGCATTTGATTTATGCAGTGCTGGCAAGTCTATTCCTGATAGCATACGTAGGCAGTGTGATCACGGTGAAGGAAGGTGAATATCCGCCTCCAGAACCAATCGTTAAAAAAAATCCGTTAGCTTTGATAAAAGGCTATTTCGTCGATTGTTTTAGCGAAAGCTACTATCTGTGGTTTTTCGCGGGTTACATCGCTTATCAAGTCGGAAACATCAGCAACATGTATCGCATTTTTCATTGGAATGAGACTTTAGGCCTGAGTCTTGATACCATCGGGAAAATGCAGGCATGGCCTTCCCTTGTCATCGTTCTATTAGGATACCCGCTGGGTGCTCTGGTTGACCGGCTCAATCCGATGCGTGTGCTTGGTCCCTCGCTCCTCCTTTGGGCGCTTTGCAACGTAGCAAGCTTCTTCTTCTTGCGAGGAGCGACATCGCTGCTCCTGTGCATAGGGGCGATTATGATAGCAAGTTTCATTTTCGGTATATGTGCAAGCGTGGCCACAGTCGAAATTTTTCCGAGGGAAAAAATAGGACAATTTTGCTCGGCCAACTCCATTTCGCAGCAGGTCTTCTGCTTCCTTATCACTCCACTTGCCGGTCTGTTCTTCGATTGGATCAAGGACTACACCTATGTCTATTTGTGGTCTGCAGTGGCCCAATTCCTCGCCGCTGCAATTTTCACGAAAGTTTGCTTCAATTGGCGACACCGGACCGGACTATTGGCGGAGATCGAACCTCAACTACAGCCAGTGGCTCGATAGAAGGTATTTCATCTTTGCTCTGTTCCATTTAACCACTCACCCTTTTCACTATATCAATACTGATATGAATTACTCTCGGGACCGTCTTGTCTGTCGGCTCGTTTGTGCGATCGAAAACGAGACTGTGAATCTCTTGATGACCAGTGAGATTTCGGTGCCTCGAGGAAGCTGGATTCGATTTAACCTGGCCTCTGGCGGCTGTTGGTATGGACATGGCTTTTCGCATAGACAGCCTTATCCATTGAATGCGGAGGCAATCGTTAACACGCGTTTCGCGGTGAACAACATCCAGAGTCCCATTTGGATGTGCTCAGAGGGTTATGCATTTCTGATCGACACGACGGAGAGCCTTGAGGTGCGATGCAACGAACAGGGTGATGGCTGGCTGCGGATTATGTGTTCTGAGACGGCGGTAACGGTCCGCGTTTTTCAAGGAAAGAGCCTTCCAGAAGCGCATGGCCAGTTGATGAAGCATCTCCATTGGCCGCCTCCGTGCCCGGAAGCACGGATGTTCGGCGACTCCATTTTTTGCACCTGGACACAGCACCCACGGGCTGTCTTGCAGGGGCGGGTTCTGGAAATGGCCAAGGCAATCAGGCAACATGGCTTTCCATGTTCGATGCTTACCATCGACGACCGATGGGAATCGGTTTTTGGCGAATTAACGTTTTCTGATGATTTTCCAGATCCTGCCGGAATGGTGCGCGAACTGCACGAAATGGGGTTCAGCGTTTTGCTGTGGACGACGCCATTCGTCAATCAAGAGGCAGCGTCATATCGCGAACTGGCGGAGCGAGGATGGCTCGCCCCAAGGTACGATGGCTCGGGTCCGGCTCTATTGAAATGGTGGGGAGGCACGGCTGGAATCGTCGATATCACGAATCCGGAAGCGAAGGAATGGTATCGAACCCGGCTTCTGCGGCTGATGGACGAGATAGGAGTTGATGGATTCAAGATCGACGGTGGAGATGCGAAGTACATGCCGGAGCCGTCGATAACAGCCTGGCATCGAAATGTGGGGCCGTCTGGTTATGTCGACCTGTATCTGTCGCTTTATGAAGAGGTCGCTCCCGGCAAATGTGAAAGCCGAACGGCTTGGCTCTCGCAGGGCCGGAACATTCTGTGGAGAGAAGGAGGCAAGGATTCGCATTGGGGAGTCGACAACGGCCTCAAGGCTATGGTGAACCTCGGCCTTCACCTTGCTCTGTTGGGTTATGACACGCTTATTCCGGATATGATTCCCGGAAGGGTGCAAACGATGGACGCGAACACGCCCCTCCCGAGCGATGAACTCTTTGTTCGATGGGTCGAGGCTTCCGCGCTGATGCCACTGATGCAATTCTCCTATTACCCATGGAATTACGCTGAAACCACATCCAGCATAGCCAGGCAATATGCGCTGCTTCATAAAAGCTTGGAAGATTATCTTGTGGAGCAGGCGTTCAATCGTAGTGCACCACTTCTACGGCCATTGTGGTATGATAACCCTGACGAGGCCGACTTTTATTCTATCGACGATGAGTTTCTGCTAGGAAACGATCTTTTGGTGGCGCCGGTTCTCGAAGAATATCAAGTGGCGAGAGATATTTTTCTGCCATCGGGCAATTGGCGCGATGCATGGACCGGGGAGTTGATTCAGGAGAAACACTTGCTGCAATACCCCGCTCCTTGCCCAGGAATTCCAATTTTCGTGCGCGCAGAAAGAAAAGATCTTCTTCAGAAGATTCGGACTGCCCTCGACGGCATCAAAAAGGGAGGCATCCTCTCTTCAACAAAGAGCGCTACTTATTCGAGCGGACTAAATCGAGACATCAGTGTGACAGGATAATTCATGACTCGATTTTTGGGGTTGGAACGGAGAATCGCTGCCGGTCGAATTGGCTCGCTTTCCCACGACTACTCCAGACGCTTTGCTGGACTCTGGCTTCCTTCCTGCCGTCAGAGGAAGCCGTGCTACGCATTGGCTTTGTTCGTGGCGACCCTCTCGACTCCCAATCTGGAACCCTGCTGACTCCATCCAACCTACCTGCCTGACATCACTTTCCCCTAGTTCGCTCCATCAAGGGCGATTCGGCATCCCGCCACCCTGATGAACGATGCCAACGTCAACGCCCTGGCTCAATGGAAGTTCGCCGCAGGCCGCAGGCGGCAATCTCTTATTTTCCTTACTAGCGGCACCGGATCGATACGAAGCCGCCGCCAACTTTATCGACGATCCGATGCGAGTCCAGATCGCCGGAGAAGCTCTGCCGGAGGATGTATCCGCTTGCGAAATCTTACCCGCTGCTCTTGGGTTCACCACGGAAACACGGGAGCCATCTGCGGCGCTCTTTATGAAAACTCCAACCTCTGATCTGCGAGGTGGAGGTCATCCGCAAAGCTGCCTAGCAGATGGCGTCCGCTTAGAGCGATGCTGTACTGGCTAGATAGCGACTAAAGTAAAACAATATATTCCTTGCGAGACCTGCAAAAGATGGGGATTATCATCCCGTCCAACCTTCAATGAGTAGTGATTGGCTCCTTCCACCGTAGTCGTGTTCCGCTTTCAGCAGGGCGAGTCTCATTTGTGAAGAACCTGCCAAATCAAAGAACGGAGTCAAACCCCCAACTCAGGTATCGCAGGTTCGAGGACATCGTTGTCTGACTTCAGCTCCTGCTATAAAAACGGGATGTCTGGGACGCGAATTGTAATCTACTTCATCTGCACCTTTCCCACTTTGAGATGAACGCCGCAATTCTTTCTGAAACTCCCCACGCTGGAATGGAAATGCGGTTGTGGGAAGGTCCAGCGCCCGGTGTAGCAGCCAATCCCGGCGAAGAAATGGTAGAGCCGAGTGGCCGGGTTTCCAATGTTAGCATACCAACTCTCACTGCCTACCTGCCGAAAGCTGAGCACGCGAGCGGCACGGCCATTATCATCTTTTCCGGCGGCGCGTATATTCATCTCGCATCAGGACCGTTAGGGCGCGCGGCAGCCGATGCATTCCTGCAGAAAGGCATCGCGATTTTTTCGCTCAGGTATCGGCTGGCACCTCCCTCCACGAATGTTCTTCGCGACGCGCTCGCGGACGCGAAGTGCGCTGTGCGAACGGTTCGTAGCCGTGCCGCCGAGTGGCATGTTAATCGTGACTGCATTGGCATCATCGGGTTCTCGGCTGGCGCAAACCTAGCCCTGAATCTCGCTTGCGACAGCGATAAGGGTGATCCCGCCAGCACCAATCCAGTAGAGAAACAAAGCTCCCGGCCTGATTTTATAGGTTTGTTCGCACCTTGGCCTTTCAACCAGCGCATTGAGGATTTCAAAATAAAACCAGCCATGCCTCCCGCTTTCATCGCCCACGCACGCGATGACTCTACAGCGCCCTTCTCTTTTGCGGAGGAAATTGCGAGGGCATTCAAGCAGGCTGGGGTGCCGATTCGTTTCGAGCCGTACGATCAAGGCGGACACATGGCATTCAACTTTCGATTGCCTTTAATCAAGGAGTGGCCGGCGAAGTTGCTTTCATGGCTGAAAAATCACAAATTATACACAGAGTTATTGTAGCCATTCAGGACTCTTCTGTCCTCCAGAAGCCTCCTTGCAGTTGCCTCTTAGTCAAATCATTTGGGCAACTTATCGAACACAAAGCATGTCAAGCTATGTCCAGTTCGGATCGACTTTGAGGTATTGATGATGTTGGCGGCCCCAATGGGCACGAGCGATCTGAGCTACAAGGTCGAGACGCTTCAGCCGTATGCGAATGTGCTGATCGATTACGTCCGCAAATACGAGACGGTGGGCGGGCAGGGGAAGTGATCTGCCGCAGGTGGAGTCTGCGGATAGGGTGACGATTCGGCGGTCACAGACCGCCGCTACAGAGTGCGGATGAAATGCGAGACGTGGTCTAGCTGCCGCGGATCATTTCTTTCATCCGGGCGAAGCTGAGTTTGGCGGCTTCCTCGGTGACGGGTTTCGTCATGAGCGTGTGGTAGTTGGTGACTTCCAGGTCGTCGGGGGCGAGTTCTTTGATGAATTCGCTGGGGGTGCAACTGCTGGCGCTGCCGTATTTTAAGCGGTTCGCGCAGTGGGTGATGGTGAGCGTTTTCCGCGCGCGGGTGATGCCGACGTAGAGCAGGCGGCGTTCTTCGTCGAGGGTGCCTTCGAGTTTCGAGCGCGAGTGGGGGATGATGCCGTCCTCGAGGCCGACGAGGTGGACGTGGCCAAACTCGAGCCCCTTCGCGGCGTGCAGGGTGATGAGGGTGACGCCTTTTTGGTTGTCGTCCTGGTCCTCTTCCTCGCGCTTTTGGTCGAGGGTGAGTTCGTCGAGGAAACCTTGCAGGCCGTTGTTGTCGGAGGAGCGGTTTTGGTATTCGCCGAGGGCGTTGAGGAGTTCGTGGACGGAGCTTTCGCGCTGGAGGAGTTCGGCGGGAGTTTTGCAAGAGCGTTTGAGGTCGTCGAGGTAGCCGGTCTCCTCGATGAGGGCTTTGACGATGCTGGCGTAGTCGGCGCGGGGCTCGAGGATGCGAGTTTCATACCGATCTAGCAGCGAGGCGAAACTGCGGATGGCTCCGGCGGTTTTCTGGGAAAAGGTGGCGAGAAAGGCGTCGCTGCGGAGGGTTTCGAAGATGTTGCACCTGTCGGCGATGCTTTGCTCAAGGGCGCGGGCGGTGGTGGCGGAGCTGATGCCGCGCGCGGGGGTGTTGACGATGCGGAGGAGGGAAACGTCGTCGCTCGGGTTCATGATCGCGCTGAGATAGGCGAGAATGTCCTTCACTTCGCGGCGGTCATAGAAGCTTTTGCCGCCGATGAGTCGGTAGGGAATCTTGAGCCGGCGGAAGTTTTCCTCGAGCAAACGCGATTGGGCGTTCATGCGGTAGAGGACGGCGAATTCCTCCCAAGGCGCGAGGGTTTCCATCTGGATGCGCTGGATTTCCTCGACGACGAACTGGCTTTCAACGCGGTCGTCGGGCATCTGGATGAGGCGGACTTTGTCGCCGGGGCCGTTGTCGCTCCAGAGGGATTTGGGGCGGCGGCGCGGGTTGTTTTTGATGAGGCTGTTGGCCGTGTTGAGGATGGCGTTGGTGGAGCGGTAGTTTTGCTCGAGCTTGACGACGTGGGGATTGGGGAAATGGTGCTCAAACTCGAGGATGTTGCTCACTTCGGCGCCGCGCCAGCCGTAGATGGATTGGTCGTCGTCGCCGACCACGCAGACGTTGGGCGGGCTGCCGGCGAGGAGGGAGACCAAGTCGAGTTGCAGTCGATTCGTGTCCTGAAATTCATCGACCATGAGGTAGCGAAATTTCCCGCTCCAGAGGTCGCGCACGTCGTCGTGCTCGCGCAGGAGCTGGACGGCGAGCATGAGGAGGTCGTCGAAATCGACGGCGTTGAGGTGTTTCAAGTCCTGCTGATACTGGCGGTAGATGGCACCGATGAGGGTTTCGTCGTCCTCAGGTGGACGCCAGCCGTTGTTTTTGGCCTTGCTGATGAGGGCCTTGGCCGCGCCGGGGTCCATGTTTTCATCGCTGGCGGCGGTGCGGTTGATGATTTTTTTGATGAGCCCGAGCTGGTCGCCCTCGCTGTAGATGGAGAAGGTGTTTTTGTAGCCAAGTTTCTCGATGGAAACGCGGAGGATGCGTAGGCAAAGCGAGTGAAACGTGGAGATGTTCAGGCCCTTGGCGTCATCGACCATGCCTTTGATGCGCTCCTTCATTTCGTTGGCGGCCTTGTTGGTGAAGGTGACGGCGAGGATCTGCGAATTGGGCACGCCCTTGGACATCAAGACGGCGATGCGGGCGGTGATGACGCGCGTTTTTCCGGTCCCGGCCCCGGCGAGAATGAGGAGCGGTCCCTCTATGGAGGTGGCGGCCTCGAGCTGGGCGGGGTTGAGGTCGAAAAGGCGGAAACGGCTCATGTGCGGGGGCGAAGGTGAGTGGCAATGCGCTGGCTGGCAAGTTTGCGAGGAGGAAAAGTTGAGGAACGCGGGGAGGTCTGTCATCGTAGCGACTGTGATCCGTTGCATTCTTCTCTTCCTCGTCGCGCTGCTCATTCCCATGGTCGGGTTGCAGGCTAAACCAGAGGCCGGTCCCGATCCGAAGAAGCAACGGATGTTCGACATCGAGATTCACAAGGCGGCGGCGGCGTTCGACAAAAAAGATTTCACCGCCACCCGCCAGCATGTGGACGCGGCGGAGGCGTTGCTCCCCGACCAGGCGGCGACGCTCAATTTGCTCGGCGCGCTGCTCTACAAGGAGCACAAATACGACGAGGCGCTCGCGGCGTTTCGCGCCCTGATCGACCGCGACCCGAATTCGTATCCGGGCTACTTCAACACCGCCGAGGTTCTGCTCGCGCAGAAGAAATACGACGAGGCGCTGGCCGGGTTTGAGCGCATTCTGGAGGCGCGGCCCGGCGACGAGATCTGTCAGTATCGCATAGTGATCGTTCTCGCCTTGGAAAAGAAATTCGACGAGGCCCGGCTGCGCGCGAAGAAACTGCCGAACCCCGGGCAGACGGCGGCTTATTATTTTGCAAATGCCGCGATCGAGTTTGCCGCCGGCGACAAGGCCAAAGGCCAGGACTGGCTCAAGCAGAGTGAGACTTTTTTCCCACCGGAAGCTTCCGCCAGCCTGCGCGATGTGCTGGTGGAGCAAAACTTGATTCAGAAATAACCGCGCGGCGGTTTTTACAGTGGAATCAGAGTCGCCGCCTCTGTATGCTCGCCAACGCATGAAATCATCCTCCCTTTCCCCCAGGCTCGCGTTGCTCGGAGCGCTTCTCTTTACCGCGGCCACGGCCACTACTCTCCGAGCGCAAGACCAGGCCGCTGATCTGGCGGCGGCGAACCAGGCGCTGAACGAGGGCAATTACCCCGACGCTGCTGCCAAGTTCGGGAAATTCGTCAAGGACTACCCGACTTCCACCGTGATCCCGGACGCGCAGTTGAAGCTGGCTTACAGCGACATGGCGATCAACAAGTTCGACGAGGCGCTGGCCGAATACAAAAAGCTTCTCGCTCCACCAGCGACCCCGGAAATTATCGAACTCGCCTCGGGTTTGCTCCCACAGGCTCTCTCGGGAAAAGCCTCCTCGCTGCCCGAGGGCGACGCCCAGCGCACCACTCTCTTCAACGATGCGATCAAGGCCTACACCGATTTCCTCGCCAAATATCCGAAGAGCGACCTCGTCGAGAGCAACCGTTACACCCTCGCGCTTTGTTATTACCAGACCCAGCAATACGATCCAGCGATCGACAATCTGCGGAAGAATCTGGCCGAGTTTGCCCAGAGCGAATCCATTCAGGACAGCCAGTATCTGCTCGCGCTGATGCTCGCGACGAAGGCGAACCTCACCCTCAATAAAGATCGCACGGCGACCGCCACGGCCTTCCCGCTTTACGACGAAGCGCAGAAGTTTCTCCAGGACATCATTGCCAAGCGCACCGATCTGCCGCTGATCAGCGACGCGCAATTCCAGCTCGGCGAAGTGCTCTTTAACCGGGCCGTCTTCACCACCGGACCGGACCACGCGAAGCACCTCCAGGACGCCCTTTCCGCCTATCGCGCTGTCGAGGCGAGCGACGTGGTGGCCCGCGAGCAGCAGGGAAAAATCGACGCGTTGAAAGGCCGCACGACGGCCGTTCTCGCCACGAAAAACATCAAGGCCGTCCAGAAATTGCAGAGCCTCATCGGTCGCGAAACCGGCAAGCTGGAGACCCTGAAAAACAAGGGCAGCCAGCGCGTGGCCTCGCACCTGAAGATGGCGCAGATTTTCTACCAGCTCAGCACGCCCACCCAGCCGCGTTACGATGAAACTCGTGTCTTGCTGAGTTACCTCGAGCCGTTCGTCACCAGCGACACAGATAAAAAGACCGTCCTTTATTTCAAGACAATGACCTACGCGCTCCAGGGCAACACCGCCAAGGCCATCGCGGGTTACGATCAATTCCAGAGCCAATACAAGGGCGATCCGATGGCGGAAAATCTCCCTCTCGCGATGGGCGCGATGTTCACCGCCGGCTCCCCCGGAACTCCGCCGAACCCGGTGAAGGCACTGGAATATTTCCAGCAGCAGTCGCAGCTTTATCCGAAGAGCGAGGCCACGGCGGTCGCGCTGTCCGAGCAGGCCCGCGCGCTCTCGCAGATGCAGCGTTTCGACGAGGCGATCAAGACTTACCAGACGTTCCTCGCCTCCAACCCGGAGAAATCGCAGGCCGCCCGCGCCACGTCGGGGCTCGCCGAGGTTTACCGCAACACGGGCAAACTCGCCGAGGCCGACCAGCTTTACGCGAAGATCCAGAAGGACTTTGCCGATCAGTTGCCACTCGTCAAAGAGGCCAGCTTCTGGCGCGGCTTCATCCTCGTGCAGCAGCAGAAATATCCCGAGGCGATGAAGGCGCTCGCGACGTTTGTGGCCGTTTATCCCGATGATGCGAATCTGACTCCGAATGCTTATTTCACCTACGGCCAGGCCCAGCGCGGCTCGGGTGCCGTGGACACGGCGATCCAGACTTTCAAGACTCTGGTGACGAAGTTTCCGAAATCCGACGCGGCGACTTTCACCTTTTTCCAGCGGTTCGACATCGCCAAGGAAAAGAACGACGTGCCCGCGATGGATGCTGCGATGCGTGAATTCATCGACGCGTATCCGAAGGACAACAAGCTCTTCAACGCCTACGCCAACCTCGCTCAGAACCGCATCACGGAAGGCAAAATCCAGGACGCGATCAACATTTACTACGAGTTCATCGACAAAAATATCGACAGCCCGCTCGTTCCCACCGTCCTCATGCAGACCAGCGGCCAGTGGGCTGGCATCGCCACCACCCTTGGGCGTTACGCAGGGCTGACCGAGGCCGACCGCGCCATCTGGAAGGAGTCCCTCGAGAAAAGCATCGGCGACGCCGAGCGCGTGATCGTGAAATATCCCGAGAGCGCCGAGGTCGCCAACGCCTCCCGCGCCATTCTCACCGCGCAGAAAGAATTCGTCTCCGCCAACCTCAAGAAAAACGACGACATCGAGTCGTATTTCACCCAGTTCGCGGCCAAGTTCGATGCCGCCCCGAAGACCAAGAGCAAGATTCTTTTCACCCTTGCCTCCTTCATTTACGAGCGTGACCCGGCCAAAGCCCTCGCCCAGATGACCACCGCCTACGACCCCACGCTCGTCTATGCCGCGGGCGACCTCGATCTCTACGGCACCGCCCTCCTCGGCCAGAAGAAAATCGACGAGGCCGCCGCCATTTATACCAAGCTCGCCACTGATTACCCGAATCTCCCCGGCACCGATCCGAAGCAGGCCCCGCTCGCCGTCCAAGAGGCGCAGGCCACCGCGATGTTTGGCCAGGGCCAGGTCTTGCAAGCCAAGGGTGACTCCGCCGGAGCCGCGAAGAATTTTGCCCAACTCAAGGCGCTCTATCCGTGGTCCACGAAAATCTTTGAGGCCGACCTCGGCATCGCCATCGGCCTCTACAACCAGAAGAAATTCGACGACGCCATGGCGCTCGTTCAAGGCATCGTCAAGGCGCAGACCGCCGCCAACGACCTGCGCGCCAAAGCCATGGTGCTCGGCGGTAAGATCCGCCGCGACGCTGGCGACCTCGACTCGGCCATCGATTTCTTCATCAAGACCGACTACTTCTACGGCGGCGTCCCGACCGTCGCCGCAGAGGGCCTCTTCCTCGGCGCGCAAGCCCTGGAGGCCAAGGCCGCCGCCGCCAAAGACCCGAAAACCAAAGCCGACTCCGCCGCCAAGGCCAAGAAATACTACGGAGACCTCCAGACCAAATACCCCGACAGCCCCTTCGCCGCGCAAGCCAAAGGGAAGTAGTCTGCGGTTGAGAGCCTGTAGTTGAGAGCCGCCTTTCTCCCAGCTTCAACGTTCAGGACAAGCGCTGCAGTTCCGAGAGCGCACGCGTCCCGCGTGCAGTCTTTGGCGTCCCGCCGAAGACATTCCCCTCACCCAGGCGAAGCCTCTTCAAGAAAGTGCGCCCCAATTCAACATCCCAATGACCCGCCCTGAACGCGCCGCGCTGCTCGTCGAGCGCCTCCCGCGACTCTACCCCGACGCCCATTGCGAACTCGTTTTCGCCGACCCGCTCCAGCTCCTCGTCGCCACCATCCTTTCCGCGCAATGCACCGACGTGCAGGTGAATAAAATCACGCCCGCCCTCTTCGCCGCCTACCCCACCGCCGCCGATTACGCCGCCGCGAATCCATTGGAACTCGAATCCCTCGTCCAATCCACCGGCTTCTTTCGCAACAAAGCCAAAAACATCCGCCTCGCCGCGCGCGACATCGTGGAAAAATTCGGCGGCGACGTTCCCCGGACCTTGGGCGAACTCGTCACCCTCGCCGGAGTCGGACGCAAAACCGCCAACGTCGTCCTCGGCAACGCGTTCGGACTCGAGGAAGGCATCGTCGTCGATACGCACGTCACCCGGCTCAGCACCCGGCTGCGACTGACCACGAAAAAGGACGCCGAAAAGATCGAGAGCGACCTCATTCGCCTCATTCCTCGGGGAAAATGGACCCTTTTCCCCCATTGGCTCATCGCCCACGGACGCCGCATCTGCACCGCCCGCAACCCAAAATGCACCCTCTGCGAACTAGCCGACCTCTGCCCCGGCGCCGGGAAAATCTGAATGGAGCGCATTCTAAACTCCGTGGAGGCCGCTGGCTCCGTAGGAGCCTGATATCTATAGAAGACATGCGAGTCATTATGAGCGCCGTAGGTGCGACACCGGATTCCGTGCCGCCAGATGCCGGTGCTACGGACCTGATTCGACTGCTACTCGACTGATTAGAGATACCGACCCTACGGGTCTATTCGGTCTCGTTCCCAAACTCCTGTTTGGGAACGAGAGAATGGCATTCTCGACCGAGAGTTTGGGAGCCAGAGCAACTCCATTTCACTCCTCCAAAAATCGCCCGCGATAGTGTATCTAGCCTTCTGGCGGCTCCCCAAACGACTGCGACAGTCTGTCGAAACTTTTTCCAGCTCCCGGAAAGCACTGCGATAGCCTGTTGAAGAGATTTTTCGGTGCCTAAAATGATCGCGATAGCCTGTCGGGAACATTTCCGGGTCTCCGAAATGATTGCCATTCACTAGCGCAGACGCTTTTGGATGGCCAAAAAGCCCGTTCCCGGCCCTCAGGGGAACTTTTTTCAGCTATTTTTTGCGTCTCACGTCGAATGCAGGCATGGTTTGCGGCGTGACATTTCGCCTCCTGCTCCTCGGCCTCTTTTGCGTGCTCCAGAGTGCGCTGTCGGCAGCCTCCCTGCCCTTCAGCACCGTCTTTCAGGGGCAAAAAACTTTCGACCGGCTCGTCGCCCGAGCCGACGCGGAGCATTGGAACTCGCTTCCCATCGGACTCCGCGCCGCCACTGTCGGGCACGCCCTCGTCGGCACGCCTTACAAGGGATTTACCCTGGAGATCGACGACCACATCGAGGCTCCGTCGGTGAATCTGAACGGGCTCGACTGCTGGACATTTTTTGAGGCGTCACTCGCCTTTGCCCGGATGATCGCCGAGCCGCGTCCGAATTGGACTCCCGAGCGGATGCTGCACTACATCGAGTTGGATCGTTATCGCGGCGGCCAGTGCGACGGCACCTACCTTTCGCGCCTGCATTATTTGGAGGATTGGCTCTGGGATAACGACAAACGCGGACTCGTCGAGGACCTCACCCGGCGGCTCGGCGGCGTGCGCGTGATGAATATGGCCCGCGAAATGACCGTTGGCTGGAAAAATTACCGCTATCTCTGCTGCAATCCCGACCTGCGCACCGGCATCGCCCAGCACGAGGCCCGCATCGCCTCGACCCCGTTTTATCACATCCCGAAAAACAAGATCGCCAGCATCGAAAAATACCTTCAAACCGGCGACATCATCGGCATCACCGCGCGCGATGGTCCCGGCGTCGGCACGTCGCATGTCGGTTTCGCCGTGCGCGATGAAAAGGGCGTCGTCCACTTCATGCACGCCTCGGCTCCGAGGAATTACGGACGCGTCGTCGTCGATCAGCGTCTCTCCGATTACGTCGCGCATTACACCACCGACACGGGCATCCTCGTCGCCCGTCCGCTGCGCTAAATGACCGCGCTTCTTCTGGCGCTGGCTCTGGGGGCGAGCTGGATTTTTTTCCTCTGGCGCTACGCCCTGCCCCTGCGCCGGTTGCAGGAAGAGTTGAGTTCCATTCGATTCGGGAAAAAACGGGGCGTGACCCTCGCGGGAGCGGCAGTCATTCGCGAAATCGCCGGAACCGTGGCCGAACTGCTCGATGAAAACGACGTTTCGCAACAACGCGCACGAGACGAGGGGCTGAACTTGCGGACGATCCTCGAAAGCATGCGGGAGGGGGTCGTTCTCCTCGACAACCAGAAGCGCATCCGGCTGGCGAACCGGGCGATTTACCGGCTGCTACCCGCCGGTTTATCGCCGGTGAACCGCACTTTGCTCGAGCTTTTTCGGAATCACGTCCTGCAACGCGCCATCGAAACGAGCTTCACCACGCCCGAGCCGCAGACCACCGAATACGTGGTGGATGTGAGCGAAAATGGACGCCTCGTGGCGAAGACATTGGAAGTCACCAGCATCGGAATCCCCGGGAGCGGCGGCGAAATCGTAGGCGCGCTGGCTGTTTTCCACGATCTCACGCGGGTGAAGGAACTCGAGGGGATGCGGAAGGATTTCGTGGCCAATGTCTCTCACGAATTGCGCACGCCGCTCTCGATCATCAGCGGCTACATCGAGACGCTGCTCGACGACGATCTGGAGGACGTGGAGTCGGGCCGGAAATTTCTGCGGATCATGCACCGGCATACACAGCGGTTGCATTTGCTGGTGGAGGATTTGCTCACGATCTCGGCGCTGGAGTCGCAGCGGGTGGCGCTGGAATTTCGCCCGGTCGAGTTACAGTCGAATCTACAAAAGATCGTCGAACAACTCGAACCCGCCCTGTCCGCGCGCGACTTGCAGGTGAAGCTGGATTTTCCCGCAGACTTTCCCGAGCTGGAGGTGGACGCACGCCGCATCGATCAGGTGTTTTTTAATCTGCTCGAGAATGCGATCAAACACGGCCACGCCGGCGACGCTCCCATCGAGGTCATCGGCAAAGTGGGGCCGCAGGGCGTCTCTATTTCCGTGCGCGACCACGGGCCCGGCATCGCGGCGAAGGACCAGCCGCACATTTTCGAGCGTTTCTACCGGGTGGATGAGGCCCGCTCGCGCGAGGTCGGCGGCACCGGGCTTGGGCTTTCCATTGTCAAACACGTCGTCCAGGCGCACGGCGGAACGGTGGAGGTGGCCAGCCGCCGGGGCGAGGGCGCGACCTTTGAGGTCATCCTGCCGCTGCGCCAGACGATGCGGACCTGAAACCATTTGACTCATCCGCCTGCGGCACCGTTTGTTGGCCGCGGTGAATGCCCTTCTTCTGTTTCTGCTCTTTCTCGGCACAGCCGCGATCCAAGTTTTCATCGGGGGAATGCGCCCGGTCTTCGCCATTCCGGCTTACCTGATCATCGCCCTCGCCGGGGCGACTTCCATCGTTCTCATCCGCAGAAACCGCCCGCTGCCGTCGCTGGTTTGCCTGGGTAGCTCGCTCATTTTCTTCAGCTACATCCTCTGGCGGGCCTATCATTCGCCAGTCGAATATATTTCCCGCCCGGATCGTTACATGGTCCTGGCGTGCGTCGTGGTTTACCTGTCATTCGCGCTTTATCTCACCGACCCGAGGACGCGGCTCTGGCTTTTCTACGGGCTCTTTCTGCTCGCGCTGGGTCACATCGCCATCGGAGCGATTCAGTTTTCCAAGGGAGAAAACTTCCTCCCGTTCGGCTATCTGCGCGCCGATTACGGGCGGCGGGCGAGCGGCTTCTACGTCTGTCCGAACCATTACGCAGGCTTGCTGGAAATGCTCATCATGATCGCCGCCGCCATCGGCAGCTGGGCGCGGGTCGGGTTGAAAACCCGGATGGTGGTCCTGTATTTCGCCTTCATGGCGCTGGGTGGCCTCGCCATTTCCGGCAGCCGGGGCGGTTATCTGAGCGTGGCCATCGCGCTGGTGGTGCTGGCGACTTTGAGCGTATTCGTCGTGCGTCTGGCGCGTCCGGGAAAGACGCTTTTCGTCGCATCTGCCGTGGCGAGTTTCATTTTACTCACCGGACTCGCGGGCGTCGGCCTGATGAAGAAAGACATCCTCCTTTCCAACCGGATCAACGCCATTTCCGATCCGAAAAACATGCGCCTGCAACTCTGGGAGGCCGCGCTCCACCAGTATCGCACCCAGCCCGCGACCGGCACCGGAGCCGGGACGTATTTCTATCTGGGCCGCACATTTCGCGCTCCGTCGGTCCAGACCGACCCTGTCTGGGTGCACAACGATTACCTGCATCTCCTGGCCGAATACGGCTGGCTCGGAGCCGCCGCCTGCGCCCTGTTTTTGGGGAGTCACCTCTGGCACGGCGTTCTGGGTTTGAGGCAAATCATCAAGAAACGCCTCCTCGAAGGCGGCGACATGAGCAGCAACGCCCTCGCGCTGAACATCGGCGCGCTCGCCGCCATCGCCGCGATTCTGGCGCATTCGGTCGTCGATTTTAACGTTCACATTCCCGGCAACGCCCTCGTGCTCGCCGCGCTCTTCGGCATGTTGGCGAATCCGCCCACCTTCCGGTCGCGCAAAGTCGAGTTGAGCCCGCATCTGGCACTCCCTTTCAAGCTCCTCATTCCTGTCTGCGCGGTGGCCATCGCCGTCGATGCCGCGCCGCATCTGCGAGGCGAATGGTACTCCGAAAAAGCTCGCGTCGCCCTGCGCGACAACCGTTATCTCGCCGCCATGCGCGCCGCCCAGCTCGGCCTCGAAGTGGAGAAAACCAACCCCGACTTGCATTATTATCTCGGCGAATCGCGCCGGCTCCTGGGCAATTCCTGGTCGAGCGAGGCCGCCCGCGCCTCCATGAACGACGCCGCGCACAACGCCTTCATGGATTCCATCCGCCTCTTCCCGCAGGACGAGAAAGTCTGGGTGAAACTCTCCCAGTCGCTCGACATGCTCGGGCGTCACGAAGAAGCGTTCGCCAGTCTGGAAAAAGCACGCGAGTTAGACCCGAATCTGGCGGCGTTGAACACCTATTACGCCGCCCATTTCCAAATCCAGGGCGACAATAAAAAGGCGCTCGAGTACTATCAAAAAGCCCAGGAAAGCGAGCTGAACCGCAAGAGCCGCGATGCGCTTCTGCGCGAGACCCAGCCCGACGGCGCACGCTAACTAGCGCAGGAAACGAGCGAGGTTTTGCGCCTCCCAGCGCTGGGCACGCGCGTAATGGCGGAACTTCTTTTCCTTCCGCTGAAACTCCTCCGTGTGCACCTTCCGCCGCCCCGAGGGATAAACGATATCCGGCACGACCGCGTGCAGCATTTCGTGATAAATGACGTATTCGAGGAACCATTCCGGCACAAACGCCGCGTCGAGCAGCGGATGAATCCGGATCACGCGGTCCTCCTCCTGGATCGTGCCATAGACGAAATAGCTGACCGGACGTAGCCTCCGCCGCCGTCCCCAGACGATGCGATAGCCGGACAGCCGATGGCGAAAATGACGGCCATTTAGCCGGTTAAAGATGGCGCGAAGATCGAAGAAACGGCCCTCATGCGCGAGGGAAAGCTGACGCTGCACTGGCAGCGAGACTACGGCAACCTTGCGCTTGGCTTGTTTCTTCATGGCGTAGCAATCAGCACAAAAGACCACCTTCCGCCGCGCTTGCAAATGCGAAAATAGGCCGCCTTCTGGCGGTGATTCCGCCCTTACTCGTCCCAGTTTTCGAAAACGATCTGACCGCCCACCCATGTCTGCCGAATCTTGAAATCCGTGGAAAAGATCGCGAAATCAGCCCGGCAACCGGCTTGCAGACGGCCGATGTTTCGCTCGCGACGCAGCGCATTCGCCGGGTTCAACGTCGCCATTTGCACCGCCTCCACCAGCGGCACTTCGGCGAGTTCCACCAGGTTGCGGATGCCGTCGATCATGCGGCAGGTGCTGCCCGCGATCGCGCTGCCGTCGGCGAGCATTCCGACGCCGCCCCGCACGACGCACTCGAACTCGCCCAGTTGGTAGCCGACGCCCTCCGCCAGTCCGGCACCGGCGCACGCATCGGTGATGAGGCAGATGCCATCGGAGCCTTTCGCGCGGTAAAGCGCCCGCATTAAAGTGGGACTCACATGGCGGCCATCGGCGATCAATTCACAGAGAATCTCCGGCTCCGACAGGGCGTATTCCAGCAGACCGGCCTCGCGAAACGGCCCGCGTTTCCGCAGGGACGACATGCAATTAAACGTGTGCGTCACCTGCGACATGCCGTGAATTCGCGCCGCCTCCGCCTCCTCGGCCCAGCAATCCGAATGTCCGCCGCTGACGATGATTTCCAGCGCCGAAAGCCGCTCCATCAAAGGCAGCGCGCCCGGTAGTTCGGGCGCCAGCGTCATCTGCGTGACGACATCGCCAAAAGCCAGAATGCGATCCAACTCGTCTCTGTCCGTCGGCGGATGCAACAGCGCCGGATCGTGAGCGCCGGGTTTGTTGAGAGAAAAATAAGGTCCCTCGATGTGAATGCCCAAAACCTGCGCTCCAGCGTGGATGTTAGGAAAAGACCGGGCCGCCTCCAGCACGCAGACGAGTGCCATTTCACTCGACGAAATCGTGGTCAGCGCCAGACTGCTAGTGCCGCCACTCGCATGGAACTCCGCGATGGCCGCAAATGCCTCGTGCGTCGCCTCCATCGTGTCGCGATTCTGGGCTCCATGGACATGCAGGTCGATGAAACCGGGCGCGAGATAATGGCTCCTAACATCGATCGTGATCGGGTCCGGTGGCGGTGTTCCCTGGCCCAGATCGAGAATAATTCCCTCGGGTGTAAACGAAATCCAGCCCTGCGGAATCAATCGACCCGGCAGGACCAGGATAGCATTGGCGAGAATCATGTTGGCACCGCCTCGTCTTGGGAATGCTCCCAAGGCGCTGCCCAGCGTTTGTTTACCATCGCATCCAATGCGGCGGAGGTCTCTGCCAGCTTCTTGCTCAGACCAGCGCCGCGGCCCATCAAGATTCCTTCCCAATGCACTTCAGCGACGAAGGCTTTTTCATGCTCCGGTCCTTGCTGCGAGACGATGCGGTACTTCGGACTTTGCGGAGAGATGGCTTGAAGAATTTCCTGGAGCTGACCCTTCGGATTGATCTCGACCGGTTCGTCTAACACTGGAGCTAGATCCTCTTCGGTAATCTCCAGAATGACGCGTCTAACCTCGTCCAAATTGCTGTCGAGATAGATGGCTCCTAACAAAGCCTCGAAGGCGTCCGCGAGGATGGAGGCACGCTCGCGACCGCCGCTCGATTCTTCGCCACGGCCCATCATGAGATAGTTGCCCAACCCGATTTGCAGCGCGTGAACCTTCAAGCCTTCGCGCGAAACAATCCGCGAGCGCAGCTTGGTTAGTTGTCCTTCCGTGAACTCGGGAAACCGGTTGTAGAGATGCTGGGTGATAACGAGTTGCAGCACAGCGTCGCCAAGAAACTCCAATCGCTGATTATCGAAATGACGCTTGCGCGTTTCGTGTCCGAGACTGGAATGCGTCAGCGCCTCAGCCAGCAACAGGCTGTTGCGAAACTTATACCCAATGCGCTCTTCCAGGGGGTTCATGCTAGTTAGGTGACGGCTGGAACGGCATCGAGATAGCCATACAAGTGGCGTTGCTTGATTAGATCGGCGACGGGCTGCGGCACCATCTGCTCCCAAGTGGCGTCTTGCGCGGCGATTTTCTTGAGCACGTCGCGGGAGAAAACGTCGAGAATCGAGGTGTCGTAGCCGACGATGTTTTCGATATAACCATTCTCCAGCAGATGGAGATAGAGGTTGGAAAGATTGGAAGGAACTTGCAGGTTGGTCGCCTTGATGAGGACCGTTTTTGTGAGTGCGTGATTGATGTTAGAAGCGGGTGAATCTTTCAACTCCTCTCCCTGCATTCGCGTGTAGTAGTCGTAGGCGCTCTGCCGCATGGGATAGACAAAAAGTTTGACGGCGTTGCGGAAGAGACGGCCGAAAGATTCGAGAATTCCGCCTTCGAGTGACTCGTAGTATTTCTCATTAAAGACTTCCAGTAGATTGTTAATTCCCAGCGCGACGCCGATCATTTCCTTGGTGTAGCGGCGGAAGTAGGAAGTAAGGCGATAGTATTCCGAGTAGTTGGAAATCAGGACGTTGTGTCCAAGTGCTGAAATGGCGTCCACACGAGCCAGAAAGTCCAGATGATCGAGTGATCCGAGCGACAGGAGATTGTGCATCGTGATCTCCATCAAGACTTCCACCTTTGCGTCCTTCACGGCGGGTTCCTGAATGAATTGAGCCAGGGCGCAATCGAGCATGTCCATGTTAACATTCGTCACCGGACGGAAGCTGCCGCGTTCGACTAGGATCGCTTTCTTGTAGAGCAACTCGGATGGCTGGATAACATCGTGGTTGGGTCCGAAGAGCACGGCATTGGTGAGTCCGTGCTGTACTAACAAGAGCGACATCAGCCGGTTGTCCACACTGGTGAAGTCCGGGCCGCTGAACCGAATCATGTCCACTTCGATTCGCTCAGTGGAAAGATTGTCGATGAGCGACTTGATGAAAGTTTCCGGCTCATCGCGATAAAAAAATCCGCCGTAGATTAGGTTGACTCCCGCGATGCCGAGGGCTTGTTGTTGCAAGACATTTTCGCGATCCCACATGCGGACATGGATGCAGATGTCGCTCGGCTCCGCGTGAGGGGCCTTCTGAAATCGGAAACCCATCCAACCGTGGCATTCATTTGTCCCTTTGAAGTTGCGGGCGGAAACGGTGTCGGCAAAGACGAAAAAAGTAGTGGTCGGACCACGCGTCTCGCCAAGTCGCTCGACGAGCAGTTCGTATTCTCGATCCAGCATCATGTCGAGCCGTTCGCGGGAAACATAGCGCGCCGATTTTCCGTAGATATCGTCGCTGAACTTCATGTCGTAGGCTGAGATCGATTTGGCGATCGTACCCGCCGCTCCGCCCGCCTGGAAAAAATAGCGGGCGACTTCCTGTCCGGCGCCGATCTCGGCGAGTGTGCCGTATTTTGCCAGATCCAGATTAACCTGGAGCGCCTTGCGATTGGTGGTGAGCAGGTCCTTGTCCATTGATGCCTTTAAGCATGGCATTCACAAAGCGGCGTGAACAGGAATTTTCTAGCGGCGAAGCTGATAAAGCTGCAGCCCGGGGTGCAGGTTATAGACCATTCCGAGCGGCTCGCTCCAGCGCAGATCGGCCTGGGACTGGAGGTCCTGATAGAAGCTGCGCCGGCGGAGAAAGGTGGCTTGCGACGCGGCGCTGCCAGCCTGGAGCGGATTGTCGAATCGGCGGCATTCCACGTCGGCGACAGCGACCCAGGAGTAGCCCATTTTGCGCAACTCATCGAGCGTTCCGAGGTCGGCAACGTAGTCGGGTGGCGGCGTGCCTGCGGCAAACTGGCCTTGGTAAAAACCGGGCAAACGCGTCCAGAGACTGGTGGCTATTCGGTCGTTTTTAGAAAGGTGTGAGGCGGCCCACGCAGTGAGATCCGCGCGACTGTCCCCGCGAAAATCCTGGACCCAGCCGGCTAGCATGTAAACAGGGTGAAATCCGACGAGCGCGATCAGTATGGCGGTGACCCAAGGGCGGCTTTTCGGAGTGGCGAACCTGGCGAGAATATCGACTCCGCAGGCTGCGAGATAGATGGTAATCGCCATGATTGGAAGAACGTAGCGATCGGAAATCTTGGGTGAGTAACTCATGAAGACCAAAATGACCAAGGCAGTAAATCCGAGGACAAACTCGACTGAAAAAAACTCTCCGTGGCGTTGAGTTAAAACCAATCCGAGCAGGGCGGTGATTAGCATGGGCCAGCCGTGCTGATAGACTAGAATCTGCCAGTAGTCGGAGTGCGGAAATTCGCCGGAGACGCCGTCGTGACCGAGTGCCAGCATTCCGCTTTCGCGTCGGATGCCGGCGAACAATTCTGGAATATGGGTTAGCCATTGCCAGTTGATCGCCAGCACTGTGAGAGTGACTGTTAGGAGAAATAAAAATGAGAGTTTGCGAGTCCGATGGAAGACGACTGGAAGCAAGGCGACGATGAGAAGTGCGCCTGGATATTTGGCTGACGTGGCGATGCCCGCCGCCATGCCCAGAAAGATTACGTGGCGCACGTCTGGTGTGGTTAGGAAGTAGTCGAGCGCCAGCAAGCCGAGTGCAAGTCCCATGAAGAGAGCGGGGTCTTCCTTGCAGTAATGACTAACCTCGAAAAGCAGGGGGAGTGTTAGCAGTAGAAGGCCCGTGAGAATTCCCACCAGCGGCCCTTTTCTTCTCCAGGCAAATTGCACAAAGCAGACGACTCCCAGCGACGAGAAGAAGGCGGAAAGAGTGCGCCCCACCATGGTAATAAACTGGGCATTGTCTAGCTGGCCTGTAAGTTGTCCCAGCAAGCTAGTGGCGTTAAGCATCAACATCGGATGCCAATAGTTGCGATAGCCGTAAAGGAGTTGCAGCGCCTTGCTCTCCTCGTCACTATGATAAAAGTAGGGAAAGTGGTTGGCCCAGGTGTAGGCTAGAAAAGAGACTACAAAAAACAAGGCGAGTACCAGCCGGCTCTGGTGTGCTTCCAACTTGAATCTCATGATGGAGGCTAGCGTTCGCCGAGCACGAACAGAACGTGGGTTACATTGCCGCCTAGTTTGCGGGCATTCGGCCAATTTGTTGCGTCACTTCTCCTAACAATGAGATAGTTGCTGGGGGAGGCGGCAATTTCCGACTTCGACTGGATGGTGTGAAGGCTCAAACCATGTGGCGCATAGAAGAGAAAGCTGCTGGCGGCGGGTAGTTGATCCGCCAGAAAAATCCGGGAGGAAGGCATGTAACCCACCTCTACTTTTTTCCCGAAATCCTTCATCGTGCGCTGCCAGTCGTAGCGCGCCTTGGCGTCCAGCAAGTTGAATGCAAGTGGAATGGTAGACGCGGCGATAGTTAGGAGCGCGGCTCGGCTGTGACGGTAGAAAAGCGCGACCATCGCGGAGATGCAGAAGACAATGATGACGCCCAGCGAGAGCCACCAGATCGGCTGGAGCAGATTGAGCCATTCGCGGCCCGCAATGCGTCCGCAAAAGCCGAGACCCATAATGGCGAGCACGATGAGCAGCCCGACTCCTAACATTCGTATGCGGCTGCTGGTTCGCTCCCAGATGATGCTGGAGAGCAGGGCGAAGATGGGACCGAGACACGCGCTGCTCGCGGGCCATTCGTCGGGTTTGGAAAAAAGCAAAACCCAACTCGTGCCGAGGACGAACAAACACCAGAGCACCGACTCGGCTGGCGTGAGTTCCTTGAGCCGCAGCACCTTGCGAATGCGGCAGAAAAACGGCGGCAGCATGACGATGGACCACGGGAAAAGCATCCAGAACACGCGGCCTGCATTCGCCGGAGCCCACGTGGGGAGCACGATCCAATGACTGTGAAAAAAGAGGATTAGCACGGCGAGAAAAAGTAGGTTGCAAGTGATCCACCACGGGAGTCGCAGTCGAATGCGTGCCTCACGAAAAAACGCAAACGGCGCCCAGACGCTGGCGATGCTGAGGATGGCAGCCGCCGGTTGGCCGAGGGCGAGCAGACCGCCCGCCGAGCACCAGTAGAGCAGGTGCCATTGCGGTCGGCTTTTTTGCTCCAGCATTCGGACCGCAGCGTAGAAGGAAAGCGTGAGCCAAAGGACAGTGAGAGCCGAGCCTCCGCCATCGCGACCGTGGAGAATCGTCCCGCTCATGGTCGCTGCGATGATCCCGGATGAAAGCGCGCGCCAGAAGCCACCGATGCGTTCCGCGATGAGGAAAACCAGCGCGACGACCAGCAGATTCGCGATGGCAAAAGGCAGACGCGCGGCGAGTTCGTTGACATTGAAAATCTGGAAACTTTCCGCCGTGATCCATTGCACCGGGCCGGCCTGGACGGGCTGATTCCACAACTGGCTGATCTGCGCGGGCCGTAAGCCGAGGGCGAGTTCGCGAGCGATGGCGGCGTTCATTCCGTCGCTGCCGTTGTTGATCGGACCCCAGCCGCAGGTGGCGACGTGGAGGAGCGCGGCGAGCGCCAGCATGAAGAAAATCATCAGCCGCCGCTGGGGCGGAAGGGCGATGGGGCCCGCGGTGATCACTTCGAGCGTGGCGGCCGTGGGTTGGCTCATGGATCAGCGAAGGTGGGCGTATTTTTCCAGCCAGGCGACCGGCATTCGGAGAATTTTCGCGCCGGGCATGGTGATGAGGGCCAGCATTTGGCGGCAGGTGACGATTATTTTTTCGTCGCTCAGCCGCACGATTTGGAAGCTGCACCAAAACCGGCTGCGTTCCATTTTTTCGAGGGTGCCGCGGACTTCCAATTTATCGCCGAGGACGGCGGGCGAGCGGTAGTCGATCTCGGTGCGGACGACGACGGGAAATTCCTTCGACTCCGACATTGTGCGCAGGCTCATGCCCATTTTTTCCGCGAGATGCGTCCGGGCGGTTTCGATGAAGCGCAGGTAGGCGATGTTGTGGACGACGGCGGCGCAATCCGTGTCGAAAAACATGACCTCGATGGGAGTCGTCACGCTGGGTGTCGGGCTGGCTGGATCGGCTGGCTGGCTCACGCTCACAATCTGAATCCGGGATTCGTTTCTGGCAATCTTTGTTCCGGGCTTGCCGGGTCGGGCGGGGCGTTTATGCTCGTGAAAATGTCCTTCCTGGCTGTCATTATTCCGCTCTTCAATCATGCCGCCTACATCGGAGCTGCATTGCAATCGGTGCAGGCGCAAACACAGCCCGCGCAACGCGTAATCGTAATCGACGATGGCTCGACCGATGACTCATTTGCCATCGCACAGGCGGCGGCCGCGTCCGGCACGGAGGTGTTGCGTCAGGAAAATCGCGGCGCGCACGCCACACTGAATCGCGGGATCGAAATGGCTGCCGATTGCGATCTGGTCGCGATTTTGAACTCCGACGATCTCTGGCATCCGGAGCGGCTGGCGCGTTGCCGGAAGGCGTTCGACATGCGACCAGAGTTGGATGCGGTTTGCACTGGCTTGCATTTGATCGATCCGGTGGGCGCTCGTCTTGCCGACGATGCTCCGAAAATGCGGCGTCATCTCAAAGTCTGGAGCCTTGTGGAAAAGGAAAACGATCCGCTGCTTTCGCTGGCCGTTTCCAACTTCGCCAAGACCACTAGCAACCTCGTCGCGCGTCGCTCGTTTCTTCTCGCGCACCCATTTGGCGGCTACCGCTACGTGCACGACTACCATTGCTTTCTACAGGCGGCGCTGCCGGGAAAAATGGGCGTCGTTGCCGGGGATTTGCTCGGTTATCGGGTGCATCAAACGAACACGATCAAAGCCGATGGACGCCGCGCAGTCGTCGCCGAAACCGTCCAAATGCATCTCGATCTGATGGCGAGTCTCGCGCCGGAACTGGCTGCCTCCGCCGCGCTGCGCCAGCGGTTCCGGCTTTATCTGCAACGGCTTTTCGGCAATCACACCGACTTCCGGGGCGAGATATTTCTGCAAGTCATCGCCGATGCGATTGCGAAAAATCCCGAGCTTTTTGCCGTCTCGGCTTTGGGCGATTTCGAGGAATTCGAGGGCAAATCCGCACCGTTGCCATCTGCCTGAGTCGAGAGGAACTCGCCTCTGGCTAAGGAAAACTCACCGTCGCGGGCTCAGTCTCGTAGGCGTGCATTTCCTCTTCTTCCTGCACTTCCTCCACCTCGCGAAAACGCGACATGGCAAAGCCCAGTTCTGTGTTCAGCCCGCGCACGACATCGGGCGGATTGTGTAATTCGACGAGCAGGACTCCGGTCGCAGTTTTGTGGCCCGGCGTGCGGCCATCGTAAATGTGCCTGATGTGATAATGCGTGTCGCGCACCGGCAGCGCGGCGTAATCCTGCGCCACTTCCGGCGAAAACCGATCATCGATACAAACGACTTCTGTGCCCACATTCATAGTGCGTGACGTTTGCCCATCTCGGCGAAGATTTCAACCCAATCAGGCCAGCAATAAAGCCGCGCCGAAAACGCCCGCGCTATCGCCGAGCGTCGGCTTCAAAATCGGCGTTTCCAGAGTCGGGTTAAAGACGTATCGCAGGATGTCCTCGCGCACGGTGTCGGTGTAGAGCAGGTCGAGATTTCCCACACCGCCGCCGATCACGACCGTGTCGGGATCGAGGATGTTGATGATCGCGCCGAGGCCTTTGGCGAAGTAATGTTTCAGCCGCTCGATGGTGGCGACCGCGTGCTCGTCCTGGCCCGTTTCCGCGAGACGCACAATCTCGGGAAGCTTGCGCGATTGGCCAGAAATCTCGGCGTAATAACGCTGCAACCCGGTTCCGGAAATGACCGTCTCCACGCAGCCATTTTGCCCGCAATAACACGGAGCGCCGCCGGGTTCGATCACATTGTGACCCCACTCGCCGCCGATGCCATGGCGACCGCCGAGGGCGTGTCCATTCACGATCACACCACCGCCCGCGCCGGTGCCGAGGATCATTCCAAAGACGCAATATTCACCCTTCGCCGCGCCCAAAGTCGCCTCGGCGAGAGCGAAACAATTTGCGTCATTCGCCATCCGAACCGGAATTCCCAACCGGTGGGAAATGTCGTCGCGCACCGGTCGCTGGTTAAGGCAAAGCGTGTTGGAATTTTTCAGCAATCCCGTCTTCGGATCGAGCACGCCGGGAGTGCCAATGCCAATCCCAGCCGGAGTCAGACCGCTGTCTTCGCGCATTAGATTCACCAGTTTTTCGATCTGTGAAAGGATGTGCTCGTAGCCTTCGCCAGCCTCGGTCGGAACCCGGAGCCGGCTGCTATGGTCGCTCGTATTGGCTGAATGCAGGATCGCGCCCTCGATCTTCGTGCCGCCGAGATCGATACCCCAGAGTGGTTGGTTTATGCCCATAAATTTCGGTCGAGTGTGCGATATTGGATCGCCTCGCTCAAGTGTTCGGTAGTGATGGATTCGCTCTCCGCAAGGTCGGCGATGGTGCGGGCGACTTTCAGGATTCGGTCGTAGGCGCGGGCGCTGAGATGGAGGCTGCTCATCGCCATTTTCAGGAGTTCGGTGGAATCCTCGCTGAGTGCGCAATGCGTTTTGATTTGGCGGGAACTCATCCGCGCATTGCACGTCGTCGAGCCGAGATAGCGCTTTTGCTGAATCGCCCGCGCAGATTCGACTCGCACTCGAATGTTTGCCGATGGCTCCGCCGTTTCCTGGCTGGCAAGTTCCTTAAACTCCACCGCCGGCACTTCCACGTGAATGTCGATCCGATCCAGCAGCGGCCCGGAGATGCGCTGGCGGTAGCGCTCGACCTGGCCCGGAGCGCAGCGGCACGAGCGTTTGGGATCGCCAAAATAGCCGCACGGACAGGGGTTCATCGCCGCCACGAGCATGAACTCTGCAGGAAAAGTCATCGTCCCCGCAGCACGCGAGATGGAGACTTTTCCGTCCTCAAGCGGCTGGCGCATCACTTCCAAAGTCGAGCGTTTGAACTCCGGCAATTCATCCAGAAACAACACGCCATTGTGCGCCAGACTCACCTCGCCAGGCGTGATATTTGCCGAGCCACCGAGCAGGCCGACATCCGAAATCGTGTGATGCGGCGAGCGAAACGGACGCGTAGAGACGAAGTTGTGTTTCCCCTCCAGCAAGCCGCAAATGCTGTGAATCTTTGTCGTCTCGATTGCCTCCTCCAGCGTGAGCGACGGCATGATGCTCACGATCCGCTTGCTCAGCATCGACTTGCCCGATCCCGGCGGGCCGAGCATCAACAAATTATGGCCTCCCGCAGTCGCCACTTCGATGGCGCGCTTTACTTGCTGCTGACCCTTCACATCGGCAAAATCGTTTTCGTAAACCTCGTGATTCGCAAACACCGTCGCCAAATCCTGTGTCACCCGCTTCATCCCCGTGCCGTCTGTCAGAAACTCATAAAGCTGACGCAGATTCTGCACGCCATAGACCTCGATGTCCTCGACCACGGCGGCCTCCAGCGCATTCATTTCCGGAACGAACAAACGCCGTTTCCCCGCGCGTCGTGCCGCCAATGCTATCGGCAAAATTCCCTTCACCGAACGCACCGCGCCAGTCAGCGCCAGTTCGCCGACAAACGTGCAGTCGTCCAGCTCCGGCGGCTCGCCTTCGCCTCCGCAAACCACGAGTCCAAGAGCAATCGGCAGATCGAAACTAGGGCCCTCTTTTTTGATGTCGGCGGGTGCGAGATTGATCGTCGTTCGATTCCGCGGCCAATAGAATCCGCTGTTCGTGATCGCCGTCGTCACGCGATCCTTGCTCTCCTTCACCGCCGTGTCGGGCAGCCCCACGATGACAATGATCGGATCGCCCGAGCGCGCCACATTCACCTCGATCTCGACCTCCATCGCCTCCACGCCTTGCACGGCGGCTGAGTAAATTTTGGCGAGCATCGCAGCGAATCTGCCAACCTCCCCCGCCACGGGCGATAAAAATCGAAGTCCGCGCAAAAAAGCTCACGCACGCGCCGATTACGCTCTTAGTCATGAGCCATTAGGATTTAAACATTCTCCCATGCACACCCTCATCGTCGGCGCGGGTCTCGCCGGGCAACTCCTCGCCCGCGCCCTTCTTGAGCGCGGCGAACGAGTGACCCTCGCCCACGACCCTGCCATCGCCGGAGCCAGCCGAGTCGCCGCCTGGATGATCAACCCCGTTACCGGCATCCGCTTCGTCCCCTCGTGGCGCGTGGAAACATTCCTGCCGAGTTGCATCGCCCTCTACGAGACGCTCGCCGCCGACATCGGCCAGCCCATCTGGCATCCGCTACCCATCATCCGCCTCTTCCAGGGCGCTGACGAACTCCCGCGCTGGAACAAAAAACGTCTCCAGCCCGAGGTTCGCGGCTACGTCGCCCAAGAATTTCCCGGCGCGCCGAAACAGAGCGGAGTCACATTCGACTCAGCACCCAATCTTGGCGGCATCGAATTCCACTCCGGCGGCTGGGCCGACCTTGCACCTTGGCTGCAACATCACCTCGCACATCCGCCGATGGGAATGGAAGTCGTCCCTGAAAAAATCACCCGCTCCGACATCGAAAAAAACGGCCTCACTTGGTGCGGACACGCCTTCGACCGCGTCATCTTCTGCACAGGCTACGAACCCTCTCACGCCTCCCACACCCCGCTCCCCTGGAAACCGGCCAAGGGCCAGCTCCTCACCGTTCGCATCCCCGGGCTTGAGTTGGATTCCATTCTCCTGCGCGGCATCTTCGTCATCCCGCTCGGACTCGACCGCTACCGCGTCGGCGCCACCTACGAATGGGATGATCTCACCCCTGATTGCACTCCGGCTGGGATCGAGTTTCTCCGTCAAAAACTCGCCGCCCTCATCCCGCTGCCCTTCGAAATACTGGACGCGCAGACCGCCATCCGCCCCATCCTGCAAGACGCGCGTCCCGTCATTGGCATGGAACCCAACACCCCCTTCGGCATCTGCAACGGCTTCGGGTCCAAGGCCGCCCTGATGGCCCCGTGGGTCTGCGACCACTTCGCCGATCACCTCGTCGCAGGCACCCCGCTCGACTCCGAGCTGAGTCTGAGTCGGCTTGCCTTGCATCGTTCTTTTGACTAAACCCTTCGATTATGAGCCAAGGTTCCACTGGTAATGTCATTGCAGCCGTCTGTAGTTTCTTCATTCCCGGCCTCGGCCAACTGGTGCAGGGAAGAGTATTGGCGGCAGTCATCCAATTTGTGCTCGCGGGCGTCCTCTGGTTTATCCTGCTCGGCTGGCTGGTGCATCTTTGGTCCATCGTTGATGCCGCCCGCTGGAAACCCTAGCTAAGACTTTAACTCCGAAGTGAATCAGCCGAGTGGCGGAGGATTTTGCGTTCGCGGCGCGTGAGGCTTTTCCAGCCTTGGCGGGTGATTTTTTCCAGAATCGGATCGACTTCCTGCACGATGAAAACGCGGTGGGCGAGGCGGTGCCAGCGTTGTTGTTGCTGGCGGCGTTCGTGGTGAAGGCGTTCCAGACGCGTGGGAAGTCCGTAGCCCAGCCAGCGGGCGTAAAGGTAGCCGATCAAAAGAGCGGGCGGCAGGGTGATGAGCGAGCAATGCGGGATCCAGTCGGCGAGGATGGCGCAGGCGAGGACGGCGGGCAGCAGGCAGGTGAGGACGCGGAGGCGGACAATGAGGCGTCTGCGAAATAAGCGGGAGCGAAATTCGAGCAGCGGCATCATGGTTCCCAAGATGGCGAGCCAGCCGCAGACAGCGGGCCAGAGTCCCATCTGGCCATTGTCGGGTGGCCAGGCGAGTGAGAGCGCGCTGGACGGCAGAAGGGTGAGGAGGAAGGCTCCGGCGAGGCGGCGAGGGCCGAGGATGGGCTCGAGTTCGCGGCCAATCAGAAAGAGCGGAATGAGGCTGGCGAGGAGCTGGCCGAGGGAGGAGGCGACGAGGGTGTGGGTGAGAAATTGCCAGAGGTAGCCGTGCCGAATGCCGTCGGAGCTGAGGGCGAGCCAGGCGGAAGCGGAACCGAGGCCAGTCTGGGCGAAAAAGAGTTCCTGCGAAGCGTGACAGGTGAGGAAGAAGGCAGTGAGCAGCGCGGTGAGGCTGATCGTCGGCGGAGTCCAGCGTTTGCGGGGCCCGGTCCGGCGGCTGTGTTTCAAGCGCATAAGGGAATATGGAATGGAGAAATTGCGGTTTTGTCCAGTGGGGAATCCCGCCGGGGCGCTCCGGGAACGTCCTGATCTGCTGCTGAGGAAAAGGGATGGGTTATTTCGCCGGGGCGCAGACGCCGAGCTTCGTTTTGGCGATGGAGAACTCCACCGGCACGTCGAAGTCCACCTCACCGTCGAGTTCCACCGGCACCTCCTCCTCGCTGGTCACGCGCAGCGATGGCGTCTGGAAATAGTCCACGTCGGAGAGTTTGCTGAGGCCGCCGAAGAGGAGCGACTGGGTGTAGCGTACGATATCGAGGTAGCCGAGGTCGTGAAAAATGAGGACATCGAGGAGGCCGTCGTCGATCGCGGCATCGGAGAAAACGTGGAACGGCCCGCCGTAGTAACGCCCATTGCCGATGAGGACGAAGCAGCCGTTGCGCGTAGCGCCATCGGGGGTGTGGATCTCGAGTTTGGGCGGGATGCGCGCGGCGATTTGCGCTAGAGAAACGACGTAACTGAGCGGCCCGAAATGTTTGCGAAATTGCAGATCGGTCTCGCGCACGACCTGCGCATCGAGACCGACGCCGGCGAGCTGCACGAAATAACGATCGTTGGCCTTCGCGAGGTCGATGCGCTGGACGTGGCCATCGGTGATCACGCTCCAGCAGGCGGCGAGATCTTTCACCGGCAATCCCAGTTCTGCCGCGAGCACATTCATCGTCCCAACCGGGAGAATGCCGAGATTCACCCTGCTCT
The DNA here is from genome assembly GCA_039930045.1 of Chthoniobacterales bacterium. Classification (NCBI taxonomy): domain Bacteria; kingdom Pseudomonadati; phylum Verrucomicrobiota; class Spartobacteria; order Chthoniobacterales; species Chthoniobacterales bacterium. Next base: position 142,138 of record JBDSQB010000017.1, read on the forward strand.
CGCCGATTCCATTGACGACCTCATTGATCGTCCCATCGCCGCCTGCCGCGACGACTGTTTTGTAACCCGACTGCGCCGCCTCCCGCGCGATCTTTTCCGCATCGCCGACGGCCGTGGTCAGGCGGATTTCGGCCCCGGCGGCGAGCTGCCCGATGCGCTCCACAAAACGCGCCGCTTTCTCGCCTTTCGCGGCGGGATTCATGATGATCAGGGTGTCTTCCATTCTACTTCACTTTTGGTCGAGGTCGTTTAGCTTCACGTCGTGAAAAAGCATTTCCGGGTGATTGTTGCCGTTCTGAGCCTGGGAGTGCTCCTCTTCGCCGCGTTCATCCTTGCCGTCAACCTCTACGTGCAGTCGATGGGCATCCAAAACCGCCTCCGCACCGCACTCAGCCAAGCCGTCGGAATGCCGGTCGGTGTCTTTCGCACGACGTTTTCCCCGTGGGGCGGCTTCCGGCTCGACCAGATCAAAATCACCTCCGATCTCCCACGGGCGAGCGCGAATTTTCTCACCGCCGACTGCCTCGAAGTCCGCTGCGAATTCATCCCGCTGCTGCAAGGCCGCATCGTCATTCGCCGCGTCGCGCTGGATGCGCCGCAATTCGTCTTTCAGAAAAATGACCGGGGCCAGTTTCGCTTCCCGCGCCATGCGACTTCCATGCCAATCGTCGTCGCACCTTCAGCGCGCGTGCCTCCCCGGGCGACTCTCCCCGAGGTCACTCACACGCCCATTGCCACACCGACTCCAGCGACCGCTCCGGCAGTCGCGACCGCGAAAAAAGCCCCGCTCCCCGACGCCGACATCCGCAAACTCCTCCTCCGCGACGGCACCTTCCGCTTCCTCGCGCAGGACGGCAGCGAGCTCATCCGCCTCGAAATGGTGCGCTGCTCGCTCAACGCCAGGACCGCCCCCGGCACCTTCATCGGCGTTCTGGAAATCAAAAAGGCCGTCATTCTCAACCGCTGGGAAATCGCCAATCTCGAAGCCGCCGTCACAGTCGAAAACCACCAACTCCACATCCAAAAACTCGCGGCCGACATGGGCGAGGGTCGATTGGAAGGCGGTGCCGACGCTGATCTCGCCGCCGAGGGCCAGCCCTATAGCGTGCATTTTCGCCTGAGCAAAGGAGAACTCGGGAAATTTTTCCCGGAGGATTCCGACATGGCGCGCGAGCTCGTCGGGATGGTCCATGCGCGGCTGGAGTATGAGGGTTTCGCCACGCAGGAGGACAAAAACAAAGGCCACGCCGAGCTGAAAATTTCCAAGGCACGGGTCACGCATTTGCCCATTCTGGAACTCGCCAGCCAGCTAATGCGCTCCGACGATTTGAAAAAATTCAGCATTCGGAAAACAGAGATCAAGGCCGACATCACCGGACCACTCATTCACATCACGCCGTCCGCGATGGAGAGCGACCACATGAAAATCACCTTCTCGGGTCCCGTCGATGCGCGGCAGAACCTCGATCTGCGCGCGCAACTTTTGCTGGATGAAGCCCTCTTCAAAAAGCTGCCCAGCGAGGCGCGAGAAAATTTCGTCAAGCAATCCGACAGCGGCCAGCAGGCGCTCGATTTCGCGATCAACGGCACGCTCTCCGCGCCCGAAAGCAACTTCGTCAATCGGCTGATCGGCGAGAAATTGCAGAAGAAATTCAAAAACTTCCTCGGCAACTCCGAGCCCACGCCGAAGAAATGAGAGTGGTCGCTGGCTGCGCGGGCGGCATTCCGCTGCAACTCCCCAAACACGATCTGCGTCCGACGATGGACAAGGTGAAGGGCGCGATTTTTTCCAGTCTCGGCGAGGTCGTCACCGGAGCGCGCGTGCTGGATTTATTCGCTGGTTCCGGTGCGCTCGGGATCGAGGCCATGAGCCGGGGCGCGGCGCAGGCGACGCTGGTGGAGAGTCATGTCAAAGCCCTCGACGCCATCGCCGCAAACCTGCGCAAGACGCAACTCGCAGCCACGGTTTGCCGCGAGGAAGTCTTCCATTTCCTGAAGCGAAACACAGGCGAGTTTGATTTGATTCTGGCCGATCCGCCGTATGCGAAAACGCCTGGCGCTACGGATTTCGGCGAACAGCTTTTGCATTCGCCCGACCTCGCCCGCGCCCTCTCACCCGAGGGTTTTTTCGTCCTCGAACGCGCCCCGGCTTCGTTTTTGCCGACGCCGCTTTTCCGGCTCATCCGCCAGAAAACCTACGGCGCGACCGAGGTGCTTTTGCTCGCCCATCCATGAAACGCGCGCTTCCTTCCGCCGTTGTTTTCCGGCTGGCGATCTATCGATTTCTCTTTCCGCTGATCCTGATTTTCCTGCTTCCGAGCATGATCCGGCGGATGGTGAAACGGGGAAATTTTCGGCGCAATCTCGGCCAGCGTTTTGGGTTTTTCACAGCCGAGTTCCAATCGAGTCTGCGCGGGAAAAAAACCGTCTGGCTGCAATCGATCTCGGTCGGGGAAACGCAGGTTGCGCTCAAACTCGCCCGCGAATGGACGCTGCGGAAACCCGATTTGCAGATCGTGATTTCCGTGACGACCTCGACTGGATTCGATCTCGCCAGTCGCGTGGCTGGGAAAAACTTGCACGTCATTTACAATCCCATCGACCTCGCCGGGATCGTACGGCGGACTTTGAATGCGGTGCAACCCGCAGCGCTTGTTCTCATCGAAGGAACATGGCCGGTGCTGGTCGTCGAGTCGTGGCGGCGCGGGATTCCGGTCTCGCTGGTGGCACGACTTTCCCCGAGATCGGCTAGGCGGTTTCGGAAGTTTCGTGGATTCAGCGGCCCGATTTTTGCCTTGCTCGACCACGTTTTTGTCCAGGAGCCAGAGGAGAAAATCACTTGGGAAACGCTCGGGGCCAGAGTCGGCGCGATCCATTGCTGCGGAGCGATTAAATACGACGAACCGCCCGCGCCGATCAAAAAAAGGGCGGAGTTCCAATCGATTCTGGAAACGCTCGGCGCGACTGAGTCGAGTTCCATTCTTCTCGCGGGCAGCACGTTTCCCGGCGAGGAACTGATTCTCGCGCGGACTTACCTGAAACTGCGGGAGTCGTTTCCCGATTTGTTTTTGATTCTCGTGCCGCGCCACGTCGAGCGCACGCCGGAGATATTATTGGAACTCGCCTCGCTGCCGCTGGAGGTCGCGCGGCGCACCGGACCGAAAAAAGCCGACGTGCTGCTGGTCGATACCACGGGCGAATTGCGCGACTGGTATGCTTTCGCGACGGTGGTTTTCATTGGCAAAAGTCTCGCGTCCACCGGCGGTCAGAATCCGGTGGAACCCGCCTTGCTCGGGAAGCCGGTCGTCTTCGGACCACACATGGAAAACTTCGCGCCGATTGTGCGTCAATGGCTGGCGACAGATGCAGCGCTTCAAGTCGCAGACGAATCTGAGCTGGCAATCCAAGTTGAGCGACTCTTGGGAAATTCTGAACTTCGCCAGTCGTTCGCTGCGAAAGCCATTGCATCGATCAGCGCCCACTTCGGCGCGACTAGACGCGTCGTTGAGCGGCTGCGATCTAGCCCTTGAAATCGAGCGCGCCCTTTTTGATGGCGTAGATGTAACCGACCAGCAGGATGCCGACGAAACTGCTCATGCTCACCAGGATGACGCGGCCGTGGTCGCGCAGGAAATCGCGGTAAACGACGGCCCACGGATACATGAAAACGATCTCGATATCGAAGAGGATGAAGAGCATCGCCACGAGGTAAAATTTCACGCTGAACCGTGGTTGCGCCCCGGTCTCGGCAATCATGCCGCATTCGTAGGCGGTCTCTTTGACGTCGTTCTTTTTGCCGACCCGTCCGATGAGGACGCTGAAAAGCAACGCGCCGCCAGCGAAGCCGAGTGCGATCACGATCTGGACGAGAATCGGGAGATATTGAATCATGTGTTTGGTCTAAGGCAGCATCGGGCGGGTGACAACGAAAAAACCGTATTTCCTAACGAGCACCCGCGCGCCATTGCGTGGGCGTGACACCGGTCTGGCGGCGAAACCAGCGGGTGAAATAGTTCGGATCGGTGAACCCGGATTTCTCCGCGACGGTGGCGATTGGGTCGGTGCCCGCGAGCAATCCGTGGGCACGCTTGAGCGTCTCAGCCGCGCGCAACTGGCCGGTGGACATGCCGGTTTCGCGCCGCAAAATGCGCGTGAGATGATCGGGATGGTAGCCGACGATTTCGGCGACTTGCGAGACCGCGTTGGAACTCGGCTGGTTTTCACGAAACACTTCGCGGACTCTACGCACGACGGGCAAAGTGGCGTGCGCGACGGCGTTTTGCTGCAAGCCCGAGGTGCGCATGAGGACGTCGAGAATTTGCAACACCGCCGCCGCCTCGCGCGGGCGGACGTTTTCATTTCCTGGCTGCCAATCGTGCAACACGGAGAGCGCCTGGCGAATGATTTGCAGGTCGGCCTGCGTGAGATTTGCTCGAATGGCCTGGCTCGCGCCGGGCAATTCGAGGTCGAGCGTCAGGCAGAGCGGACGCCGACCATCGCCTTCGACGAAGGAATGTTCGCAGCGCGGCGGCAGGAAAAAGAATTTCCCCGGCCTCACTTCATAGGTCGTCGCGCCGATGCGCTGACTGCCGTTGCCGGTGAGATAGAGCAGAAATTGGGAGTGCCGGTGTTTGTGGGCCGCGACCCAATCTTTCTCCGGCAGGTGACGATTCAAGTTGAACCGCCGCACGCGCAGCGGGCCGACGCGGATGTCCAGCGCCTGCGAGTAAATGTGGCGGACGTTTCGGATTTGCATCGGCGGAGATAGACTATTTTCGATGTTCCGAAAAAGAAAGTCGGATTTGTGCTGATTTCTGCGGCGTTTGTCCTCACGGCCTTTTTTCATGCGAGTTACATTCGACTCACATGAACCCCCTAAGTGTCATTCTCGTTACCGGCTCCAGTCGTGGTCTGGGCCGCGGTATTGCCGAATCCCTCGCGAAGCTCGGAGTCAGCGTCGCCATTCATTATGGATTCAATCGCGCAGCAGCGGAGGAAACCGTCGCGCTCTGCCAAAAGGCGGCGATTTCTCCCGAGCAACGTTTCATTCCCGTGCAGGGCGACATCGGGAAGGAAGAAGGCCGGACGCAGCTTTTTGATGCGACTTTGAGTGGATTCGGACGCCTCGACGCGCTGGTGAACAACGCTGGAATCGCCCCCCGTGTTCGCGCCGACATCACGGAAGCGACTGAGGATGTTTTTGATGAAGTGATCGATGTGAATCTTAAAGGCCCATATTTTCTCTCGCAAAAAGCGGCCAATTATTTTCTGGCCCACCCCGGCGAATCTTTGCTGCCCGATGGCTACAAACTGATCTTCGTTTCGTCCCTTTCCGCCGCCGTGCCATCGCTGAATCGCGGCGAATATTGCATCTCGAAAGCCGCGCTCGCGATGGTCACGCAACTCTGGGCCAACCGCCTTGCCGATCAGGGCGTCTCCGTTCTGGAACTTCGCCCCGGCATCATGGCGACCGATATGACGGCGGGCGTAAAAGGCAAATACGACGCGCTGATCGAGAGCGGTCTTGTTCCGCAGAAACGCTGGGGCACGCCGGACGATCTCGGGCGCGCGGTCAGCAGTATTCTCGCGGGTCATTTCCCATTTTCCACCGGCGACGTGATCAATATCGACGGCGGTTTCCACCTCAGAAAACTCTAACTCCCCATGATCCAAATCGATTCGACTCTCACTCCCGCGTCGCTGGCCACGGCCGTCGCCGATGTCTTCGCCGTTTCCGCTCCGAAGATTCGCAAACTGCAAAATCGCTGGGCCGATAAAAGTGGAACTCCCGTCTTCACCATCGCCGGTGAATACACCGCACGCGGCTGGACGGAATGGACGCAGGGCTTCCAATTTGGCGCGGCCATTTTGCAATTCGAGTTTGATGGAAATGAAGAATTTCTAACCATCGGTCGCCAGGGAACGCTCGATCACATGGCGTCGCATCTGACTCACATCGGAGTGCACGATCACGGTTTTAACAACGTCAGCACTTACGGAAATCTCCTGCGCCTGATGGCTCTCGGAAAAATCCCGCACAACGAATGGGAGAAAAATTTCTACGAGCTTGCGCTGAAAACCACCGGCGCGATTCAAGCCGCGCGCTGGACCTCGCTTCCGGGCAATCTCGGCTACATTTATTCCTTCAATGGACCGCATTCGTTGTTCTCCGACACCGTTCGTTCGCTGCGCGCGCTGGCAGTGAGTCACCTGCTGGGACATCGTCTCATGCACGAAGGCGACAAGCCGGCGTCTTTGTTAGAACGTCTCCTGCAACACGCCGAGACGACCGCGAAATATAACGTCTATTATGGCCAGGGCCGTGACTTTTACGACATCTCGGGCCGTACCGTGCACGAGTCGATTTTCAATCTGAACGACGGCAATTACCGCTGCCCGAGCACGCAGCAGGGCTACTCGCCGTTCTCCACCTGGACGCGCGGATTGTCGTGGATTTTGCTGGGCTACGCCGAGGAGTTGGAGCTTTTCGACGTGATGTCTCCATCGGAGTTTGAGCCGTATGGCGGCAAGACAAAATGGGTCGACCGCTTCCTCGAACCCGCGCTCGCGACGGCGGATTTCTTTATCGAGCACACGCCGACCGACGGCATTCCTTATTGGGACACCGGCGCTCCTAACCTTCACAAGTTAGGTGATTATCTGAATCGTCCCGCCGAGCCCGACAACGACCATGAGCCGGTCGATAGTTCTGCGGCAGCGATTGCAGCGCAGGGTTATTTGCGGCTCGGAAAATTCCTCGAGAAACGCGGTGACACCAAACGCGGTCATCGGTATTTCCAGGCCGGACTCACCATCGCCCGCAGCCTCTTTGGCGGCACTTATCTCTCGCACGATCCGAATCACGAGGGACTGCTGCTGCACAGTATTTACCATCAGCCGAATGGCTGGGATTACGTGCCGCCGGGCAAGAAAATCGCTCAGGGCGAATCCTCCATGTGGGGCGATTACCATGGCCGCGAACTCGCCATTCTCATCCAAAGTCTGATCGACGGAAAAACCTATCACCGCTTCTTCAACGGCGTCGCCAGCCACTAACATAACTATCTAACTCGAATGACCATCACTGACCTCGCAAAAATGGAAGGCCGCCGTTATCCGGCGCGCCGCCGCACCCAAAATCTCGCTGGCGGAGTCGCCCCGATTCAGGCGACGAATTTCGCCATGGGCAACGTCACACTCGACCCGAATGGCGGCCAGGTACCGTGGCATAATCAGGAGCAGGAGGAAGTCTATTTCATTGTCGAAGGCACTGGCGAAATGTGTCTCGGCGAAGAACGCCAGATCCTCACGAGCGGCCAGATGGCTTACATTCCATCGGGCATTTTTCATCAGCTCACCAACGTCGGCGACACGCCGTTGCGGATGATTTATTGCTACGGCCCCGCGGGAGATGTCGCACATTGGCGGCAGGAACTCGACGGCACTTTGCCGCCCGCCGGTGTCGGCGACACGCCTCCACTTCCACCCGGCGCGCAGCCGCAGTGCACCATTAAACCCTAACTCCCCTCAAACTTAGACTCGAATCCAACTCCTATGAAAATTCACAAAATCGGCATCATCATGAACGGCGTCACCGGACGCATGGGCAAAAACCAGCATCTCATTCGTTCCATCGATGCGATCATCAAACAAGGCGGCGTCAAAATTAGCGCCGAGGAAGTCATCATGCCCGATCCGATCCTGGTCGGACGCAGCGAGACGAAGCTGAAGGAATTGTGCACCATGACGTCGGTCAAAAAATACACGACCGACCTCGACAGCGTGATGAACGACCCGGCTTACCAGATTTATTTCGACGCGCAGAGCACGCTCCGCCGGTTCGACGCGGTGAAGCAGGCGGCGGAGGCCGGCAAGCATGTCTATTGCGAGAAGCCGACCGCGATCACGACCGAAAATGCTTACAAACTTTACGAGATCTGCCGCAACGCCGGAGTGAAAAACGGCGTCGTCCAGGACAAGCTCTGGTTGCCCGGCATGGTGAAATTTATGCGCCTGAAAGAGAACGATTTCTTTGGAAAAATCCTCAGCGTGCGTGGCGAATTTGGCTACTGGGTTTTCGAGGGTCACACTATTCCCGCGCAACGTCCGAGCTGGAATTATCGCAAGGAAGACGGCGGCGGCATGATCGTGGATATGCTCTGTCACTGGCGCTACGTGATCGACAATTTGTTTGGCAACGTGAAGAGCGTTTCCTGTCTCGCCGCGACGCACATCCCCGAGCGCGTGGACGAGGAGGGCAAGCCCTACGTTTGCACGGCGGACGACTCGGCGTATTCCACATTCGAGTTGGAGAACGGTGTGATCTGCCATTTCAATTCGAGCTGGAATGTGCGCGTTCGCCGCGACGACCTTCTCACGATGCAAGTCGATGGAACGAAAGGCAGCGCCATCGTCGGTCTGCGCGACGTCTGGATTCAACATTACGGCAACACCCCGAAGCCCATCTGGAACCCTGACATCAAGCAACCCATCGACTTTTTCGACGGCTGGAGCAAAGTCCCCGAGCAGGAGACTTACGACAATGCGTTCAAGATTCAGTGGGAACTTTTCCTGCGTCACGTCGTGCTCGACGAGCCGTTCCGCTGGACGCTCCTCGAAGGCGCGAAAGGCGTGCAACTCGCCGAACTCGGCATCCAAAGCAGTGAGCAACGCAAGTGGCTCGATCTGCCCGAACTGACCGCTTAAACCCGATAACACTGGAACCGGAATCTAAAATATGACACCCGCCTTCGATCCGTCGCTCGCCGCCGAAATCCAGAAAACCGGCATCATCGCCGTGCTCATTGTTGACCGCGAAGACGACGCGGTGCCGCTCGCCCGCGCGCTCCTCGACGGTGGCGTGAATGTGATGGAACTCACCTTGCGAACACCCGCTGCGCTCGGAGCCTTGAAACGCATTCGCGCGGAAGTCCCCGAAATGATCGCTGGCGTCGGCACGATTCTGACGCTCGATCAACTCGCGCAAACGGTCGCTTCCGGGGCTGCGTTCGGCGTCGCACCTGGAGTGAATCCACGCATTCTCGCCGCCGCGCGAGAGGCCGGACTATCGTTCGCGCCGGGCGTTTGCACGCCGACTGATATGGAACTCGCCATCGAAAACGGCTGCGAGTTGCTGAAGTTTTTCCCTGCTGAACCGATGGGCGGTCTTGCCTATTTAAAAGCAGCCGCCGCGCCTTACCTGCATCTCGGCGTGAAATTTGTCCCGCTCGGCGGCATCAACGGCAAAAACATGGCCTCCTATTTGTCCGACCCGCTCATCTCCGCGCTAGGCGGAAGCTGGCTCGCGCCGCGCGATCTCATCAATGCCCAGGATTGGAAAGGCATAACCGCTCTCGCTCATGCTGCCGTTACAGAGATACAGAGCGTTCGCGGTCCGAAATAGCTCTTCGAGTGGAATAGAATTCTAACTCGCAACGACGACGGCCAGGCATTATTTGTGAGTCATGCTCTCCTCATTTACCCATAAAGTCGTCGCCAGTTTTCTGGTCGGATTCCTCTGCTTCAACACCAACGCTTTTGCCCTGAGCAAGATCGCACTCACCGTGCGGTCGATTCCCATTCAGCAAAAAAAAGCCGATCCCAAGGATAAAAAGAAAGATCCCGCCGACACCGACGAAAGAAAACTGGAGGCCACACTAAAAAACACCTCCTCTGAAGCCGTCACCGGTCTGCAGGTTCACTATTATTTCATCGGCAAAAGCGCGGGCGCGAACGATCTGAAAGTGCTGGATTCGGACACCAAAACCCAAGACGTGGCCCCCGGCACACCGGTCGTTATTGAGTCGAAAGTCGCCACCGCCACCTTCACCCCGGCTCACCGGACCCTGCCGAAAAAAGGCTCCAAAGACAAACCAGAAAACGTCCACGCCGCCGGAGATAAATTCACCGGCTGGGCCGTCCAAGTCATTTCCGGGGCAGACCTCGTCGCAGAAGCGTATTCAAGTCCGGCGATGAAAGCCGTCGTGCCTGCACCCACCCCATAGTTATCCAGGTCCCAGCGGACGCTTTCCCCCCCCATCTGATCCAACTTATGAAAACCACCGTCACATTTGGCGAAGTCATGCTTCGTCTCGCCACTCCAGATCACCTGCGTTTCGCCCAAGCCAACGTTCTTGAAAAAACCTTCGGCGGCGGTGAGGCAAACGTCGCGGTGTCCCTCGCGAACTACGGCTTGCCCGCGCGCTTCATTACGCGCCTGCCGAAAAATGAACTGGGTCAGGACGCAATCAACGGCCTGCGCGGCTTGGGCGTCGATACCACCAAGATCGTTCGCGCCGGCGAGCGCATTGGCATTTATTTCCTCGAAAGCGGCGCCGCCCAGAGGGGTTCCAACGTCCTCTATGATCGCGCCAACAGTGCCATCTCCGAGATTAAAACGGGCGAGGTCAACTGGAGCGAAGTCTTTGCCGACGCGGGCTGGTTTCATTTCACCGGCATCACGCCTGCGCTCTCCGACAGCGCCGCCGCTGTCTGCCTCGAAGCCGCGCAAGCCGCCAAAGCCGCGGGCGTCCTAGTCAGTTGCGATCTGAATTTCCGCAAAAAACTCTGGTCCTCGCAGAAAGCCAACGACGTCATGAGCGGCCTCATGCCTTACGTCGATTATTGCATCGCCAACGAAGAGGACGCCGAGAAAGTCTTCGGCATCAAAGCTGGCGAAACTGAGGTGACTTCCGGTTCATTGGAGCACGACCGCTATGTAGACGTGGCCCGACAGCTCACCGATAAGTTTGGCTTCAAAGGCGTTGCGATTACACTCCGGGAAAGCTTTTCCGCCTCGCGCAACGGCTGGTCCGCGCTCTTTTACACCGATGGCCAGGACTATTTCAGCCGGCGCTACGAAATCGAAATCGTGGACCGCGTTGGCGGCGGCGACAGCTTTGCCGGCGGCCTCATTTACGCCCTGCTCAATGGAAAATCCCCTGCCGACACGATCAATTTCGCCGTCGCAGCCAGCGCCCTGAAACACACCGTCAGCGGCGACTACAATTTGGTGACCCTCAAAGAAGTCGAAGCCCTCGTGGGCGGCGACGGCTCCGGTCGCGTGCAGCGGTAAAATAGTCATACTGCCCCCTGCGGGCTCTGCCTCGACTTCCGTCTTGGTTAATTGAACTGTCGCATTTGGCCGAGCAGGCTAAATAACGACTAACGCGACTAAAAAATAGCCACTTACTTTCTTGAGTGGCTAAATGTTGCCGTTTCTGGGCGGCATGTGAACGATTAAATCAACTGATCTTCAAAGCGTTCGCGCCACTTTCCGTGTCTGGAACAGTTTGGCACATGCGCTGCTAAGGTTGCAGCAGATCGAGCGCGCACATCCAAACGTTGCCATTCGTCACTTTCACAAAGTCCATCATCACCGTTCTGTTTCATCATGTCCCAAAACCTTGCCAGCCTCAATCTAACCACAGCAGACAACGCCGCTCTCGATGCCCACCTTGCGGGCATCGAGTCTATTCTCGCGGGGTGCCTCGTCAGCCTCACTCCGCAGCAGCGGCAGAGCCTAATCAAGATGGGACCGAAAAGTCGCACCTTCTGCGAGCAAGCTGTCCCCGGCATTGCCGCTAATGCCGCCAGCATGACGCCCGATTTCGACATCCCCGCGCTCCAGCAGGACCTCGCCGACTTTGGAGCGCTCGACGCCTTTTACACCCGCTACCTCACGCTCGGGGAAAAACTTGACGACACCCTCAAGGCGCTTTCCAGCGACGTAATGACCAACACCATCATCGGCGTCACCTTCCTAAAAGCGCTCAACAAGCTCAAACCCTCTCTCGACGCCCTGCTCAAGGCTCTCGGCAGCGTCCGCCGCGCCAAACCGAAGGCCAAACCCGTCACTCCATGATGCTTTCCACGCTTCGCCTAAAACTTACCACCCCAACACCTGAACGCCCTGCCGCCTTCGCAGGTGAGTTCCATAGCCTTCCCACGAACGCTCAGAAGCACATGATTCTAGTGCCTACCACCCTTCGCTTCAACGCTCGACACCTTTTGCCCAACGCACACCACCACACCATGCAACGCACCAAACCATTCCCCGCAACGTCCAAGACCATTCGCGCGAATGCCTCCAGCCATTCTGCAAACGTACCTAGAATTCAGGCAAACGCTTCTGGGCATTCGCGAGGATGGAGGGCGACGTTCCTAAACAATGGTATTTGGGGGATTTCGGAGAAAAGCCGCTTAACGTGGTGCGTAGGGCTGATCGCGTATGGAGTGGGGCTGGTGTTCTGCCCTTCGTCACAGGCAGCTACCAACACGCTTAAGCCCGGCACCAATTTAAGCTGGGGTGTTTCAGGAAATTGGAGCCTCGGCACCACCCCTGCTGCCACCGATGCTCTTTTACTCGACGGGAGTTCTGCGACCACATCCGGTCTTGCCTCCTCACCGAGCGTTCAGACGCTCAGCTTTAATACTGGATCCAATGCGATCACAATAAATTCGACCACCACCACCGCTACTGGCGGTCGAACCTTAACGCTGAATGGAGGAACGAATGCGCTCGGCAATACTGATCTTCTCGACCTTAGCAGCACGACAAACGGCTCGGTAACAATAGGAGGAACGACTTCGACGGGGCTAATTACGATCGCCTTTGGCGTCAGTGGTAGTATTAATGTTGAGAATGCAAATGCTACGCTGACCCTTGGTTCCCAATCTATTGTTTCCGGGAGCAGCAAGTCGCTGACGAAATCGGGAGCGGGGACCTTGATCCTCGGAGGGGCCAACACGTATTCCGGTGGAACATTCCTCAGCGCTGGCGGACTAAATATTAGCGGATCAGGAACTTTGGGTAGCACTTCTGGAACCTTGAATGTTTCTGGCGGCACACTCAATTTGGGAACGACAACCCAGACGACCGGGGCTGCGACCATCTCCGGCGGCACAATCCAAAACGGCACGCTGACAAGCACCTCTTATACAGCGACCAACGCGGGGAGTGCCACTGTTAGTGCTATTCTCGCCGGAAGCGGAAGCTTATCCATGAGTGGAGCCGGGACATTAACACTGAGCGGGGCAAATACTTACGTGGGCGGCACAATTCTAAGTAGCGGCACGCTGGGGCTAGGCAGCAGCAGCGTGGGAACGGTGACATCAGGCCCGATCGGCACTGGAACCCTCACCCTCACCGGAGGCACGCTACAAGCCAGCGGGGGAGATCGTTCCATTTCCAATTCCGTTGCAATTAACAGCAGCGCGGGGGCAACGGTATCTGGTTCGAATAATCTTACATTTTCGGGAGCGTTTACTGTCACGAGCAATAGCTCCTCCCTAACAAATAGCTTGAACGCGGGGAAGGGCCTGACGTTGTCCGGAGATGTGTTCCTATCGAACTCAAGCGGCACCGGTCGCTCTCTGACTATCGATGGTAATGGTGAAACGAACATCAGCGGGGTCATCGCGAACTTCAATGGTTCGGGGGCAAGCGGCAACGTGATCAAAAGTGGCGCAGGAACGCTGATGCTTTCTAATCAAGCCAATACCTACACAGGCACTACCACGATCAGTGGAGGTATTTTGAGCGTCACAAGATTGGCAGACGCGGGTTCGACCAGCAGCATCGGAAACCGTGGCGACGCTGGGGCGACGGGGCTAGTAATTGACAGTGGGACGCTTAAATTCATCGGCACAACCGGAAACGGTAGCACCAATCGACGTTTCACAGTTGGTGTCGGCGGCGCAACGATTGACGCTTCTTCCTCCGACAATACTGCACTTGTCTTCACAAACACCGGCGCGCTGGGAGCGTCTGGGACGGGCGACCGCACGCTAACGCTGCAAGGCAGCACATCGGCCGCCGCGCAAAATTCTATTTCGAGCGTGATTGCAGATCCTAGCGGCGGCAAAACCGCCGTGACTAAGTCCGGTTCGAATACATGGGTCCTGAGCGGCAGTAATACTTACACCGGCGTGACGACCGTGAATCAAGGCACCCTCTTACTTGGCAAAAACAACACGCTTCAAACTGGCACTAGCGATTCCACCCGCACAGCGGTAGCCCTCGCAGGGGGAAACTTGTCAACGGGCGGTTTTTCGCAAGGTTCTACTGGTACTCCCACAACTTTGGGAGCACTCACTCTTTCTGGTAATTCTTCCATCACCTTGGGTAGCATCGCTGGAATCGAAACGCTGGCTTTCAGCGACTTGGCAACCGATCTGTCAACATTCACTGGGGTGCTGACCATTTACAATTGGGAAGGCACTCGTGGATCTGCCAGTGGTGGAGACAACATTTTCTTCGCCAATCTAGCTGGAGCGAATACCACCGACACATTCACCAATATTCAATTCAACATTGGTGGGACTCTTTACGGATCGAGGTTCACAACTGTTACGAACGGATTCGAGTTGTATGCCGATACGATCGCCGTTCCCGAGCCTTCAACATGGATCGGCGGCGGGGTAATTTTTGGACTCGCCGCGTGGAGCCAGCGCAAGCGATTTGCCCGGCAAGAAGCCTGAGTTTTATCCTACGGCATTCCAAAGGACGTCCAGTCGGACGTTTTCTGACTGCGTTCAATTCTATTTACAGTCATAAATAGGCAGAAAGGCGTAGCATAAGACACTGTTTTTCGTGCCGCTCATGCCTAAAAATTCCACAGATTCCTACCACACGGACCTGGCCACTTTGCAGCATCTGGCGGACACCATGCCGCAGATTGTCTGGATTAGTCGGCCCGACGGGTATCACGAGTATTACAACAAGCAGTGGTGGGATTTTACCGGGATGACGTGGGACGAAGCGCGCGGCGACGGGTGGAATCTTTTGTTGCACCCGGAGGATCGCGACCGGGCGATTGAACGCTGGCAGCATTCCCTGAAAACCGGCGAACCCTACGAGATCGAATACCGCTTTCTGCGTTCGCGCGATGGGGAGTATCGCTGGTTTCTCGGGCGCGCGATGCCTCAGAAGGACGCCGATGGGAAAATCATTCGCTGGTTTGGCACCTGCACCGAAATCCACGAGCAAAAACTGGTCGAGGAACAACTGCGCGCCGCCCGCGACGACATGGCTTCGGCCAACGAGCAGAAGGACCAGTTTCTCGCCCTGCTTTCGCACGAGCTGCGAACGCCATTGAACTCGATTCTCGGCTGGACGCGCCTCATGCAGGAGGGCCTGCTGGAGCCGGACGAACTCCCTGAGGCCATCGATTCGATCACAAACAACGCGAAGGCGCAGGCGCAGTTGATCGAGGACATCCTGGACATTAGCCGGATCATCAATGACAAACTCCGGCTCGAAAAACGCGTCCTGCAGCTCGCCGATGTCGTGAAAGCAGCGGCGGACGCCATTCGCCCCGTCGCCACCCAGGCCAAACTGCGCGTCGCCCACACCGTCGAGGCCACCGATTTACTCGTCGAAGCTGATCCCGGCCGACTCCAGCAAATCGTGGCCAATCTGCTCGCAAACGCGGTCAAATTCACGCCGCCGGGCGGTCGCATCGACTTGCGTCTCACCCGTGCGCAATCCTTTGCAAGCATCGAAGTGAGCGACACCGGACGCGGCATCGAGCCAGCGTTTCTGCCCTATATTTTCGACCGCTTCAAGCAGGCCGACAGCTCGAACACGCGGCAGGAAGGCGGCCTCGGCCTCGGTCTCGCCATTGTGCGCCACCTCGTAGAAATGCACGGCGGCATCATTCGCGCCGCCAGCGATGGACCGGGTAAAGGGTCCACTTTTACCGTGCTGCTGCCAGTGGTTGCGGTGGATTTGCGCTCCGCGAATAAAAGCCAGGAGGCGAATCAGGTTTTACCCGCCGCAGAAGCGTTAAAAAACCTGCAAATCCTCATCGTCGATGATGACGAGAGCGCCCGGGAAATGATCGCGCTCACGCTGCGGAAATTTGGTGCCCAAGTCGAGTGCGCCAGCAATGTTGCCGACGCGCTGGAATCGTTGGAAAAAGGCTTTCCGCAACTGCTCATCAGCGACATCGCCATGCCCGGCGCGGACGGCTATGAGCTGATCCGAGCCTTGCGAAAAATGGAGGCCGACCACGCGCGGCGGATTCCGGCGATTGCGCTCACTGCATTTGCCAGTGTGCAGGATCGCAGCCGGGCGATGGAACTCGGGTTTCATCTCCATCTGTCGAAACCGATCGAGCCACTCCAACTCATTCGCGCGGTGGCGGCGCTCGTGCCCAAAGGGGTTTGAATTTCCATCCATACGACGCTGCCCACCGTATCAGTGGCATGATTTCATGGATTCGACTTGCAGTGTTATCTCTGGCCTGTTTGGTGGTGGCGTGCGCGCCTTATGGATTGGCGAGGCCGAACGAAAAAATCGTCCGCAATGTCGAGTTCGCGACTCCGGGCGGTCAGTCGCTCCGGCTCGACATTTATCTCCCAAAATCCAACAAGCCGGTCCCCGTGGTCATGTGGATCTTTGGCGGCAGTTGGAAATTTGGGAGCAAGGGGTATCACGTCAATCTGCGTGACCTCACCCGCTCCGGCATCGCCGTGGCCTCGATCGATTACCGCCTCAGCGGCACCGCCGTTTACCCGGCCCAACTGGAGGATTGCAAGAGCGCGCTCGCCTGGCTGCGCGCCCATGGAGCGGAATACGGGATCGATCCGACACGCATCGGAGTCAGCGGCGAATCAGCCGGAGGCCATCTGGCGGCGCTGCTCGGAACCCTGGAAGGAAAATCGAAAATCAAAGCTGTCTGCGCGCTCTATCCGCCGACGAACTTGGTTTCTCTCGGCCGCAAATACAAGAACCCGGATCGCTGGAGCGACATCGAACGGCTGCTGGGCGGTCCGATTGAAACCAAACTCGCGCTGGCGAGAGAGGCGAGTCCGGTGAATCGGGTTTCAGCGGATGCGCCGCCGTTTTTGATCATTCACGGAGCGCAGGACACGCTAGTGCCGATAGGGCAAAGCCACGAATTGGACCGAGACTTGAGACGAGTTGGAGTCGAATCACGGATTATCGTGGTTCCAGACAAAGGACACTGGTTTCAGTTGGATGAAACTCAACTCAAAGCCGTGGCGGAGTTTTTCCAGCGCCATTTTGCTACGGAGGAGTAACGCCTCACGTGCTCCAGAAAACGCCCAGCTATTTCGGCAGCGTAGCGTCGGCTGGGATAGCCAGCAATTCGGCCTCGGTAAAGGAATCCGCATGAGCGGCGATCTCGGCACGAAGGGCTTTGATGCCAGCCTCGTTGACTTCGGGAGCCTTGTTGCCCCACTCCTGACGAATGTAAGTGAGGACATTAGCGATTTTTTTGTCGCTTAAAGACGCACCCCACGCAGGCATTTGGCCGTTGAAAGTGGCTCCTTTGACCTTTACCTGACCTTGCAATCCGTGGAGGAGAATCATGCCGAGGCGGCGTTCCGTGCCGAGCACGTATTCGCTGCCGGCGAGCGGCGGATATTGTCCAGCGACGCCCAAGCCCGAGGCTTGGTGACAGGACTGGCAGTTGCCCGTGAAGACAATTTTCCCTAACTCGACTGGCGTTTTTTCGACGGCGGCGACTTCGCCTGCCTTGCCTGCTTTTCCAGAAGTGAAATTGCCGGTCTCGTCATTGAAGACATCATTTTTAAAACCACCGGAAAATGCCCCGAGATAGCCGCCCGACCAGAAAAGCAACACGCAGAAGATGGAAGTCAGCCAGCCGGGAATGGCTTTATTGACGCCACCGTAGCCGGGCTCGTTTTTTTCACGGCCGACCGCGCCATGCAGACGCGCGATGTCGGAGGATTCGTCGTAATCCATTTTTCCACCCATTTCATTCTTCGGATATTTCTGAGGAATGAGGAATTCGGGGATCTTATTGGTAGGCTCGTTCATGGCTTTACTTGGCCTTGGCTGGGGCGGGAGCACCTTTCATTTCGGGCACGTCGTGATTTTTGTTCAGGGAAAGCAGGTAGCCAACGAGGGCCTCAGCTTCCGGTGTGGGAACGATTTCGTAGCCGTCCGCCGCCGTGTAAGGGGCGGGCAGGTCGAGGGCTTTGTCGGAACGCTGGCCCTTGATTTTCTTGGTGTCGAAGAGATAGGAGAACGACGGCATGTTCGACTTCGGCTGCACGATCCGTGGGTTGTAGAGATGGACGAAATGCCACTGGGTATTCTTTTTGCGAGCCTCGACGGAGCCGAGGTCCTCGGCTTTGGTGCCTGCGACATCACGCGCACCGATGCCGCTCAAATCGGGGCCAGCCCGCAGCGAGCCAAGGAAAACGGCGTCCTCGTAAAGGTAATCGCGAGCCACGCTTTGGCGGGTGCCCCAGTGCCGATCCACGTCGGCTCCCATGTAGGCGGCGCGCACTTGCTGGGTGTGGCAGCTCACGCATCCGTTGGCGGCGTAAACGGCGCGGCCTTGCTGGGCGAGCCCGGAGACGTTGTAGGGATAAGGTTCGTTGGTGTCCGCATCGACGACAGGGTCGAGTTTGGCCAGACTGGCGTAAGGGATTCCTATCTGGACGAGCCAGCCGAGGAAAAAGGCTCCGAAGATGCCGGGAAAGAAATATTTCATTTTAGTGAGCCTCCTCCGGGTGCAGCGGGGCGATGAGCGTGGGTTCGTCGCTGATCTGGCCGAGGCGCAGAATCATCAGCAAGAAATGCAGGGCAAAAATGAGGTGGCCGCCGAGCAGGAGCAAAGCGCCGATGATCGAGCCACGGAGCAACGGCAGGGTGGTTTGCATGACGGTGATGTTGTCGATCTGCGCGTTGCCCCAGTCTTTGCCTTGGAAAAGTCCGGCGATGGTCAGCGTGATAATGGTCAGACCGATACCGTAAGCCGTTCCCCAGAAATGGAATCGAATGAAGGTCGCGGAAACCCATTCGCGACCCACCAAACGCGGGACGATGAAGTAGATCGCGCCGAACATGATGAAGGTGAAAAACGCGTAAAGGACCAAGTGGCTCTGGGCGACGGTGACATACGTCAGACCTGCCTCCGAGGCGGCGGTGCGCAGCGACAGGATGATCGCAGTCAAAGAGGAAACCGTGTAAGCCATCGCGCCCACTACAGTGAACCGCAGGGTCGGGCTGTAGTGCATCATCTGATGTGCGCCGCCAGCCATCGTGAGATGATGATTCACCGCCACTGTCGCGACCGGGATGATGGTGAGAGCCGTGGCCACGATGTTCAAGGTGATCAGCCACGTCGGAATCGGGCCGCCGTTGTAGCGTTGCAGTCCGCCCCAGCCAGCGAGAAACGCGAAGGCCCAGAAGCCGAGGTTGGCCAAATAGTAGCTGTGAATCGGACGTCCCGTGACTTTGGGAATCAAGTAAAAGGCGGCTCCAAGTCCGATGGCGGTGAACCAGTAATGCGCGATGGCGCTGATGAACCAAGCGTTGTTAATCGCAATGATAACGCCGTGGACCCAAGGCATCGCGGCAAAAATGTTGGCGGCCAGCAGTGTCCAGGCCATCCAGATGAAGGCGGCGGTGATGTAGGCCTGAGTGATGAAACCCGTGCCCTCCAGGCGATTGTAGAAAAGGCCGACGATCCAGATGCCGATGATGGAAAATCCACCCAACATGGTGAGTTGCGACCAAATCGGGAGTTCCATGGATTCCAGCGAACGTCCGTAGCCGAGATGAATCGCCACGAGCCCGGCGAAGAGGCCGCCATTCCAGATCAGGGTTCCGATGACGACAGCAAGCGGAGAACCGAGTTTAACTCGGCAGAGGCGGACCATCAGCCAAAGCGAGACGCCCATTCCGGCGCAGGACGCCCAGCCGTAGGTAAACATGCTGGTCGCGATGGGACTCAGCCGACCGAAAGTGAGGAAGCTGTAATCGGAAAGAAAGTCGGGCGAGAGCAGTTTCCAAGTCAACACGAGATTGAGCACGCTCCAGGCGACGAGCCAGAGAATGCCGAAGGTGAAAAGGAGTGCGACCGGACCGGAGGCGGAGGCGTCGAGTTCCGCACGGGCGCGCATGTCGGCCTCGCTAACCTTCGGATAGGAGGTCAGAGTCGGGGTCAAATCGGGTTCGGCAAGAATGGAACTCATGGTTGTGCGGCGGGTGTTGCGGCTGGAACTGGAGCGGCAGGTGCGGCGGCAGCAGCAGGTGCAGGAGTCGTGGCGACAGGATAAGCTGAATGCGGCTGGATTTTGGCCAAATCCCTGGCGGTCAAGGTGATGGCGGCTTTCAGCGGGAGCTGGTAAATGCCCTTGGCTTTATCGACCACGCCATATTCGCCAATTTTTTTGGCGTTCTCGTCGTTCAGTTTTTTCAGGTTTTCGTAACGCTTAGTGGCGCGGGCGGGATCGTAAGTCGTTGTGCCGCGAGTCGCATAGAGGATCAAGGCCACGATGACCGCCGCCGAGGCGAAAGCGAACAAGACGCGGAACGCGGTCAGGACGCCAGGTTTGTGATCGGATAATTCAGAAGAGACCATGGTGACAGGATTAGTTGGTCAGTTTAAGGGATTCCACTAGTCGCGGGTCGCGAGCCGGGAAGAGGGAGCGTTTGCCGACTTCGTAGAGGAACGCGACGATGAGGAAGCTGCCGATGGTGATCGGGCAGATCAGATCGAGGATGTGCGGCGCAAATCCAGTCGTGTGAATGTTTGGCAGCACGATGATGTAAATATCGAGGAAGTGCATGCAGAGAATCCAGATGGCGATCCAACTGAGGACCGTCGGAATCTTTTTCACAAACCGGAAGAGCAGCATCAGGAACGGGATGAAAAAGTGCCCGACGACGAGAGTGATGTTGAGCGTATTCCAACTCTCGGTATTGCGGAGGAGGAAGTATTCAGTTTCCTCGGGGATGTTTGCATACCAGATGAGCATGTATTGCGAGAAGCCGATGTAGGCCCAAAAAATGGAGAACACGAGAAGGAATTTCCCCATGATGTGGTAATGCTCCATGTTCACGACTTGCAGGTAGCCCAGTTTGCGCAGCCCAGTGATCACGAGAATCAGGACCGCCATCGAGCTCAAAGCCGAGCCCGCGAAGATGTAAACGCCCCACATGGTCGAGTACCATTTGTAATTCAGAGCCATGATCCAATCGATGCCGGCAAAGGTGATGGAGAGGGCGAAAAACGGGAGGGCGCGATATGATTTCGTGCGCATTTTCAAGCTATGCTTGATGTCACCTGTGGCGTCCTGCGCTGCGGAATGGCTGCGGAAAGTGCGGGCGAAAAACGTAAAGAAAGCGAAGTAAAAAACCGAGCGAATCCAGAAGAGCGGGATTTTGACCCCGGCGATGACGGGATAGAAATACCAAGTCTTGCTCGCGAAGACCGGATCATGCTCCGGATTTACGTTGATCCATTCCCAAATCGTGGTGCGAAAAAGCACCAGCGGAATAAAGAAAATGGCCAGATAAGGCATCAAGGACGCTAGATTTTCCATCTGCCGACGCACTACGACCGACCAGGCGGCATCGGTGGCGTGATGGAGGATGACCCAAAAGAGCGATCCCGCCAGGATGGTGAAGAAAAAGAGGAAGCCAAAGAGCGCGGAAAAGGCAAACTGCTTGGCCAGCAGCACGTCGTGAGTCGCCCGGAACCCGTAAATCGCGGCAATAATCAGCCCCACGATTCCCACCACTGCGGCGGAAAAGCCGAGGCGGCTGGTGGTTTTGGAGTCAAATTGCTCCGCTTTCGGTAAGGTAATAGAATGGTCGCTCACTTGGCCTCCAATTTGGCTAGGACGTCGGCTGGGACGTCGGTTCTTGCAGCATTTTGCGCACGTTGCAGGGCGCGGACGTAAGCCACAATGGCCCAGCGATCCTCACGAGTGACCTTGTCGCCATAGGGCATCATGGTGTTTTTACCGTGTACAATCGTGTTGTAAATTTCACCATCGGCCATGTTGCGCAGACGGTCTTGATGATAACTCGGGACGCCGACCAACCCGTATTGGGTGGTGATGCCGTTGCCAGCACCCGTGGCTCCGTGGCAAACGGCGCAGTTGATCTGGAACCGCTGATGACCTCGATTCAGGAGCGCCTCATTCACAAGAAGAGGTATGCCGGTGCCCCAGTTGGCACCCATTTTACCGGTGTCGATGTATTCGTCACCCTGGCTGAATCCCTTGTAGAGACCAGGGCCGGTTTCCTGGCCGGGAGTGGGTTTGCGGGGTTCGTTATATCCGAACGGAACCGTGCCGGCGACCGGCGGGCGTTCGACGCGTCCATCGGCAAAGAACTCGCTCGTCTTCTGCGGCTTGTATTTAGCCTGACGATCCATGTCGGGGAAAATCTCCGTGGGCGGTTTGCGGGAGATGTCCCCACGGAAACCTGCGCCAGCGACCACGCCGATGCCGACCAGAAGTAGAATGAGAAAAAAGTAACGCATCGTCGTTTATTCGTGGATCAGGGTGATATCCTTGGCGCCCAGCTCGGCGAGGAGTTCCGAGGTTCCCTGTTCGGTAAATTTCGGATCAGCGGCCTCGATGATCATCATGAAACCGTCGTCGCTAAACTGGCCGAAACCATCCCAATTAAAAACAGGATGATGCCAGCGAGGCAGTCCGTTCAGCACCAGCATGCTCCCAACAGCAGTGAACGCTGAAAAAAGAATGGTGAGCTCAAACATGATCGGGAAAAACGCTGGCACCGTGAAGAGACCGGTCGGTTTTCCATGAACGATGAGCGGATACAGGATTTTGGAAGGGATAAACTCCAAGCAAACAGCCGTGGTAAATCCCGTTATTCCGCCGCAGAAAACGATCTTACCCAAAATGGAATGCCCGAGGCCCATGGCCGCATCCATGCCGTGCACCGGATACGGTGTATGCACGTCCCAGCGGCGAAAACCTTTGTCGCGGATTTTCTTGGCGGCTTCGTAAATCTCGGCGGCACTCGAAAAGCGCGCACCCAGTCCGTAAATTTTGCGTCGTTCAGCGATGGCGGCCATAAAATTAGTAATGCAATCCCGTGGTGACAGGCTGGGTTTCGTGATCGCCCTTCTTCAGATGATAATGCGGGTCGGCCTCGGGCAGAACGCCTTTGACCTCGGAAATCGCAATCATCGGCAGGAAACGAATGAAGAGCAGAAACAGCGTCATGAACAACCCAAACGTGCCGGTGAAAGTCCAGATATCAACCCAAGTCGGATGGAACATGCCCCAAGCGGATGGCACGAAGTCGCGGTGAATCGAGGTGACGATGATGACGAAGCGCTCGAACCACATGCCGGCGTTGACGCACATGCAGACGGCGAAGACGACCCAGATGTTGTAGCGCATCCGCGGAATCCAGAAGATCTGGGGCGAGATGACGTTGAGCGACATCATGGCCCAGTAGGCCCACCAATACGGGGCGACCGGGACGTTGTAGAGCTTGCTGAAAATGTAAGGGTCGGCCATGCGGTTGCGCAGGAAGAGCCAGGTTTCATACGGATTGCCCGAATAGGCTGCCGTGAAAAATTCCATGCAATAGGCGTAACCCACAATGGTGCCGGTGAGCAGGATGATCTTGCACATCACATCGACGTGTTTCGGGGTGATCAGATCGTGCAACCCGTAAATCGCCCGCGCTGGAAGCATGAGTGTGAGCACCATGGCGAAGCCGCCAAAGATGGCACCGGCAACGAAATACGGAGGGAAAATCGTCGTGTGCCAGCCGGGAATGACGGAAGTCGCGAAGTCGAAGGACACGACCGAGTGCACCGAGAGCACGAGCGGAGTCGAGATGCCAGCGAGAATCAAATAAGCCAGCTCATAGTGGCGCCATTGGCGGTTGCCGCCGCGCCAACCGAGGGCGAGAAAGCCGTAGGCGAAACGGGAAATTTTGCTCGTGGCCCGGTCGCGCAACGTGGCGAGATCGGGAATCAGGCCGACAAACCAGAACATCACGGACACGGTGAAATAAGTGGATACCGCAAACACGTCCCAGAGCAGCGGAGACCGGAAGTTGGGCCAGATGCCATTCGCATTCGGAATCGGCGCAAGGAACCAGACCATCCAGATGCGGCCGACGTGAATGCCGGGGAAAATACCAGCGCAAACCACCGCGAAAAGGGTCATTGCCTCGGAAGCGCGGTTGATCGACGTGCGCCATTTCTGACGAGTCAGAAAGAGAACCGCCGAGATCAGAGTTCCGGCGTGGCCGATGCCGATCCAGAACACGAAATTCGTGATGTCCCACGCCCAGCCGACGGGGTGATTCAATCCCCAGACGCCGACGCCTGTGGAAATCATGTAGGCGATGCAGGAGAAACAGACCAGGGCCAGCGTGCCGCAGATCGCTAGCGAGACAAGCCACCAGACAGGAGTCGGGCCTTCGACGATGCCGCAGATGCGCTGGGTGACCCAGGCCATCGAGCGGTTATTAAGGACGAGAGGAATGCGCGGAAGCGGTTCCTCGGCGGTGGGGTTGGGCCCCATGACAAGCATTTCGGAAGTAGCCATTAGTGATGTGCTCCTGCGGGTTCGTGATTAGGATGCAACTCGTCCGGGTTTTTAGCGGGTCCATTTCCACCGGGAGCGCCCTGGCCGTGGAGAGACTCGTATTCGTCCGGATAAATGTCGGCCACTTTGTCAGCACCGGGCATTTTCGGGTTCGGGTTGCGAATGCGCGCCAGATAGCTGGTGCGCGTGCGAACGTCCAAATACTCCAGCAAACGATAGCGGCGCGGGTTGTCGAGCAGCTTGGCCACGGCACTGTCCGGATCGCGCAAATCGCCGAAGGTGATCGCGTCCGTCGGGCAGGCCTGCATGCAGGCAGACTGAATCGAGTCCGTTGGGATTCTCAATTTATCCGAAGCGCCCGCCTTGATGCGTGAGCTGATGCGGCCTTCCTCGATGCGCTGGATACAGTAAGTGCATTTCTCCATGACGCCTCGGATGCGGACCGTGACGTTCGGGTTTTTCTGCATCTTGGTGAGCTCCTCGGTGCCTTTCGGCGCGAGAGGTCCATAATAAAGACCGCTGGCCTCGGGCAGGATGCCGACCTTGATCTTCTCGATCGGGCGCTCGTTGTAGTTGAAGAAATTGAAGCGGCGCACCTTGAACGGGCAGTTGTTCGCGCAATAACGGGTGCCGATGCAGCGGTTATAGGCCATCACATTGAGGCCGTCCTCGCTGTGAACCGTGGCGTTGACCGGGCAAACCGTCTCGCACGGGGCGTTTTCGCAATGCTGACAACCCATCGGCTGCATCATCATTTCGGGTTCCGTCTCATTGTGCTCATCGCCAGCGGTGGCAAAGTAGCGATCAATGCGCAGCCAGTGCATTTCGCGGTTATTCATCACCTGCTGCTTGCCGACGATTGGAATGTTATTTTCCGCCTGGCAGGCAATCGTGCAGGTGCTGCAGCCGGTGCAGGTGTTCAGATCAATCATCATGCCCCATTGCTCAGGCATGTTCAGAGGCGGCGATTTATAGAGCGAAATGTTCGGCGGAATGTGCCCGTCGATGTGCATCGTTTTGGCAAACTCTGGGTCCTCAGCAAATTTCTCAGCGGTAGCTTCGCGAACGAGCGCGCGGCCTTCCATCTGATTGTGCTCCTGGGTAAGGGCCAGCTTGTATTGTTTGCCAGTTCTTTCCACAGCCGCCACGGCGACATACGGAGCGGTGGAACTGATCAGCTGAAAGGCATTGAACCCGACTCCGGTGCCGATTTTGCCAGCGGTGCCGGGGGCATGACCATAGCCGCGAGGCAGGGTGATCGACTCGTCGGCATGTCCGGGGCAGACCAGAACGGGCACTTCCAGGCTGCGTCCATTCACCGTGATTTTTACCACATCACTATCGAGGTGCGACTCGTCGGAACGCACTAGCGGATCGCTCGCGCGGGCGAGATCCAGATCCGTGGCCGTTTTGCGGCTGATGAGGGCCGCGTTGTCCCAAGTCAGCTTGGTGATTGGATCGGGCAATTCCTGAAGCCAGCCGTTGTCGATACTGTTGCCGTCGGGAATTTTGTAGTCAGGCGGGAAAACGATCTCGATGCCCTTGTTTTCGGCCAAGGTGATGGCCGTCGCCGCACTGCGGAAAGCCAGCGGAGCCGCTGCGGGCGGGATGTCGAGATAACCGTTTTGGAGAAATTTTGGCCAGTCAGTTCCGGCAGCGAGCGTGTCGAAAGTCGCACGGACGAGTTCCGCTCCAGTCGGGGCAGGAAGCCCGGCGACCAGCGAAAGCACATCATTAATAGAAAGCCCGCCGAAAAGCGGCAGAATCATCGGCTGCACGGGAACGTAAGTCCCATCGGGAGTCAGGGCGTCATCCCAGCTTTCGAGAAAATGCGTGCCGGGAACGTGCCATTTGGCGGCTTGCGCTGTGGCATCGGTGCGGAGGCCGACATGAATCACGTCGGGGACAGACTTGAGCAACTCGGCAAATTGGAAGTCGGCTGGAGCGGTGTAAACCGGATTGGACTCAAGAACGAAAAGCGCCGAAACCGTCTTAGCTTTGATGGAGGCTGCCAGATCGGCCAAGGTTCCAGCAGCGACTGGAGGAATCGCGACTCCGAGAAGTGTGGAGCCGACGTTGCCCAATGCCTGATTGATGGCAAACCCGAGCGCCTGCACTTCGACTGGCTGGCGGGGTCCGACGAAAACGAGACTCGCCCCTCTCGCCGTCAACAAATCGGCAGCGCATTCCTTGATCCAATCGGCGCTGGCTCCCAGATCGGCAGTGCCCGTCGCAGTGGCGGCGACTCCCAATTCCTTGGCAAGAGCCACGAGGAAGGCCGGAACCAGACCCGCCTTGAGACGCAGGCGATGGTCGGCCATGCCGCCAGTAATTGTGTAGCGATTTTCAACCGCGTAGAGGCGGTTCATTTTGCCAGCCGGATCGCGGCGGCGGGAAAATTGACGCGTCGCGTCCGTTCCTACGGCGTCGATGCCGAGGAAATCGGAGTCCACGGCGAGGATGACGTTTGCCTTTTCGAGATTGTATTTCAGCGCGACGCCATCACCGAAAGACGCGGCGACTGCCTCGTGCCGGAGGCTGCCGGTGGGATCGTAAACGTGAAATTTCGCGCCGGGATATTTTGCGGCAATCTCCCGCTGGAGTCGGGCGCGCGTCGGCGAATTGCTGACGTCGGAGAGGAAAGCCATTCCCTCGCCGGCGCCGGCTTTGCTGAGAAGATCCTTCAGATATGACTCAAACTCGGCTCGCTCGGCTTTTTGACCGTGGGCAACAAATGTCCGGGAGCGCTCTGGGTTGTAGAGGTCGAGAATCGTCGCCTGCGCCTGTAAATCGGTCGAACCGCCAGTCGATGGATGCAGCGGGTTGCCCTCGATTTTGGTGGGACGACCGTCATTCGTGGTCACCATTAGCGGCATTGCGCCGCCGCGTCGCGGCATCGCGCTGGCATAGTAAAGCGCCTTGCCAGGAATGCTCCATTCGACGCTCTTCGAGAGTGCGGCAAATTGGATTTCCGGACGACGGCAGCCACTGAATCCAAAACCGGCCAGCGCCAGCGAGGCGCCCATGATTTGCACGAAACTGCGACGGCTCAGCCCATCGGGTCCATCCAGTTCCAACTCGGCGGCGCCTTGGGGAAATTCACGCGCCAGCCAGCCGCGGAAGGAGGGCGTGTCGGCCAGTTCCTCGACGTTGCGCCAATATTTCTTGCCGGTCGCGGCCTCGGTTGGATGTTGTAAAATACGTTTCATTGACCTGGTGATTAGCGGTGGCAGCCCCCGCAGTTTTGCGGCGGGCGGATGGCCCATTCTTTCACGAGCTGGGTGCCGATTTCGTTTTGAGCTTTTTGCGGGTCCTTGCCTTCCGGTTTCCAGTCGAGGTTAAAGACTTGCTCCATCGGACGAATTTGTTTTTCGGGATTGCGATGGCAGTCGAGGCACCAGCTCATGCTCTGCGGCTGGTCGTGCTTGACAACTTCCATTTGATTGATCTGGCCGTGGCAACTGACGCAACTGACGCCGCGATTGACGTGCACGGAGTGGTTAAAATACGCGTAGTCTGGCGCGTAATGGATGCGCACCCAAGGCAGCGGCTGGCCGGTTTCCCAAGCAGTCCTCAGCGCGGCGAGTTTCGGGTTGTTTTTCTGGATCTGCGAGTGGCAGTTCATGCAGGTCTGCGCCGTGGGAATGTTGGAGTGCGCGGAGACTTCGACGTTGGAATGGCAGTAACGGCAATCCATCCCGAGCTGGTTGACGTGGATGTCGTGCTGGAAGGGCACCGGCTGGATCGGCTGATAACCGACGCGGGTGTATTTCGGGGTAAAGTAGTAGGCGACTCCGGCAGACACGGCTGCGCCAAGGACAGCTACGCAGACGAGGACTTTGAGAGGTAGCTGATTCGACCAGCGTGGAAAAATATTGGCCATGACTTATTGAATGGAGCCGCGGGACTCGACCGTGAAACACGCAAGCCCGACCGGGGAGCTGATGAAGGTTTGGCTGGTGGTTTTCACAATTGAGATGGTGTTTTTAGGCTGGCTCAGCAGAAGAATCAAGGAATCGCTTCAGTTGCCGCGCCAGAGATTATGAATCCGCTTTTCATTATCAATAAAATTTCTTCCAAGATGGATTTTTCTTTTTTATTCCGGGCTCCTGCCGCCGGTCAATTTGAAATACGGCCTCTTATTAAAGAATCTTATAGGCGGCAAATTTTTCGCCGGTAACTGGACTTCCATTCGATTCACGCCAAGGTTCCGCGCCATGTCGTCCACGCCCGCTCCGATTCATCCGCTGCGAGCAGGATGGGAGGCGGCGCGAGCCACTTTTCTGCCCGGCCTGGTGGTGCAAAGCGTCATGATTTGTGTCGTGCTCGTCTATTATTTCGTGCCGACGGCGCGGCCTGTCTTTGATCAAATTGGGCTCTGGAAACTGCACGGAGGGCTGCTGTTCTCCTCCGTTTCGGCGATGATCGCGGGCGGCGTGCTGCCGGAGGTTTTGCGGGTGGTGTTCTTCCAAAAAGGCCGCGTGCTGCGCCGAAACTGGGCGAATCTCGCCTTCGCTGTTCCTTATTGGGGCGTTCAAGGTATCTGGGTCGATCTGCTTTATCGCGGCCAGGCCGATTGGTTTGGCAACGACGCCCATCCGCTCACGCTCTTGAAAAAAGTCTGCGTCGATCAATTTCTCTACAATCCCCTGCTCGCCGCACCCTTCGGCGTCACGCTCTACGAATGGAAACATCGCGGTTACCGCTGGTCGCGGGAATTTCTTACATGGCACTGGTATCGTACCCGTATCTTTCCGGGTTTGATCGCGACCTGGAGCGTGTGGATTCCTGTTGTCAGCATCGTTTATTGCCTGCCGCAGATTCTGCAAATCCCGATCTTCTGTCTGGCGCTGACGTTTTGGGTAACGATGTTTACCTGGATGACAGAAATCCTCGCGCCGAATGCGATGGAACTCCGCTCTTAAAAAAGGTGGCGGCCACCCGGATCGCTCCGAATGGCCGCCGTTTTGTCCGACGATAAGCCGAATTTTGTCCAACTCCGGTTGCCCGCAGTCGTGACGATCATTTATCTCAGCGGAACGAATCCCGCCGCTGAATCTTGCGATTCGAATGCGACTATTACCCGGAGATCCCGCCTTGCGGCGGATGGGCAGGCGGCCCGGTCTCCTGTTTTGTCTTGCACCGTCCGGGGTTTATCATGCGGCGCATTTTGCAACGCGCCCGGTGGGCTCTTACCCCGCCTTTTCACCCTGACCCCGACGACTGCTCGCTGGGGCGGTTTGTTTTCTGTGACACTTTCCGTCGAATCCAGCTTTCGCTGAAAACTCCCGCGCACTTTACGCGGCAGACTGCCTTGTGGTGTTCGGACTTTCCTCCAGCCCCGCTTGCGCGGAACCAGCGATCGTCTGTCGGACGGCGTTACTTTATCAGAAAAACCGCCGTTGCAAACACCGCCACCATTAACAAGGCGACCGTAAACTTGATCACCGCCCCCGCGACGCCGCCGAGGAATGTGCCCCAAGTCGATTTGCCAGCGGGCAGCAGCCCTTTGCCTCCGAGCAATTCCCCCGCGAGCACGCCGATCAGCGGACCCGCGATCATTCCGATCAGACCGAAAAACAGCCCGACGATCGTGCCGAAGATTCCACCCAGCGCGCCCCATCTCGTGGCTCCGAAATATTTCGCTCCCGCCGCGCCGCTCAGGAAATCCACCGCGAGTCCGACCAAGACCAACGCCGCTAAAATCGTGATCACGATCCAACTCACCCCGCGTTCGTGAAAGGCCAGCCGATGCACCACCGCGCCCGCCAAGATTAGCACGTGACCCGGAATCAGCGGCAGCAGCGTTCCTGCGACGCCGGCGAGCATCAGCAGGACGATCACGAGCCAGATCATGGGTTCCATCGGGTTCAAACTCCGATCTTTTTCCTGGCACGCAACGAAACGTTTTGCTTCTTCTGCGTGGCGAATCAGCTAGCCTCGTCCCGTCGTCCCTCCCGAAAATGAACCACCTCTGGCCCGTCTGCTGGCAGGAATGCCGCCGCCTGGCTGCGCGCTTCTCCTGGCGCTCGCAGCTTTGGCTCCTGCGTCGCCGGCTCTGTGTGGCGGAACGTCAACTCGGCGAACTCGGCTGGCAGCAAGCCGACTTTGATCCCAATGACCGCGGTGCGCGCGAATTGCAGGCTCAGGAGCAGGAACAGGCCCGGCTGGTTTTCGACATCGCCGAACTCAAGGAACAAATCGCCGAGCTAAAATCCGTCTCCCGCACCCGCCTCAGCGAGCTTCATCAGCAAATCGAAACCTGCGAAACCGACGCCGCTGCTCGTGAAGCTCACGCCCTGCGCCTCGCTCAAGTGCTCGAGGCCGAGCGCGCTCGCAAAGCCGCCCTTTACCTCATCGAGAGCGACGAAAAAGCCCTCGCTGCCGACGAGGCCGCCCTGCGCGATACCCGCGCCCGGCTGCAGAGCTTGCAGGAAATCCTCGCTCGCGACGAAGCCCACATTCGGACCGAACTCGACCTCCTCCAGACCAATCTGCGCACGCTCGAAGCCCAGCTCCGCGAGCTTCTCGAAAAGAAAACCATCCATTTCGGACACATCGGCCAGGAACTCGCCGACGTCGGCATCGCCCCGCTCAATCAGCCGGGAGTCCTCACCCAAGTCCTCGCGCTTCGCGAAAAAATCACCGACCTTGACTTCCAGCTCACCTATTCCCTCAGTCACCCGCCGACCCTCCGCATTCACCTCGCCGCACTCGCCCTCTTCACCTGCCTCCTGGTCGCCGCTCTCTTCGTCCTCCTCAGCGCCATCGCACTCGCTTGGAAAATGTGGCACCGGTAAAATTCCCTTTCCAGCCCCGTCATCCCACATTAGTAAAGACCTCCCATGAGCACAGCCACCGACCAACTTTCCGCCCTCAAAAACTTCACCACCGTCGTCGCCGACACAGGCGACTTCGAGTCCATTCGCGAATTTACCCCGCAGGACGCCACCACCAACCCCAGCCTCATCCTCGCCGCCGTTAGCAAACCCGCCTACGACCACCTCCTGCAAAAGGTCCTCAAAGACCTCGAAGCCCAGCACGCCTCCGTCGAAACCATCACCGACCACATCCTCGTCGCCTTCGGCTTGGAAATTTTGAAGATCGTCCCCGGCCGCGTCAGCACCGAGACCGACGCCCGCCTTTCCTTCGACACCGAGGGCACCGTGAAAAAAGGCCGCGAACTCATTGCCCTCTACGAAAAAGCCGGCATCTCGAAAGATCGCATCCTCATCAAGATCGCCTCCACCTGGGAAGGCATCAAAGCCGCCGAAATCCTCGAACGCGACGGCATCCATTGCAACCTCACCCTCCTCTTTTCCCTCACCCAGGCCGTCGCCTGCGCCGACGCCAAAGTGCAGCTCATCTCCCCCTTCGTCGGCCGCATCTACGACTGGTTTAAGGCCTCCGAAAAACGCGACTACACCGGCGCCGAAGATCCCGGCGTGCAAAGCGTCACCACCATCTACAACTACTACAAAAAATACGGCCACAAGACCGAAGTCATGGGCGCCAGCTTCCGCAACAAAAGTCAAATTGTCGAACTCGCCGGCTGCGACCTCCTCACCATCAGCCCCAGCCTGCTCGCCGAACTCAAAGCCAGCACCGATCCGCTCACCGAGAAACTCAACGAGTCCAACGCCAGGAGCCTCGACATCCCCGAAATCAAACTCGACGAGAAATCATTCCGCTTGCAGTTGAACGACGACGCCATGGCCACCGAAAAAACCGCCCAAGGCATCCGCGCCTTCTGCGCCGACATCGTGAAGCTGGAAAAACTCATCCAGGCCCGGCTTTAAGCGGCTGGTGTCCTTCTGGGACGTCGATGTGTAGCATCTCTGCTGGTTTATCGTGAGTCGTCCTGCCCTGAAGAAACAATGTCCTGAGTGTCAGCGGATGGTTCCAGTCGCTTTTCTTTTCTGCGACTGCGGATATGATTTTTCCCAAGCACCAAAACGCCCTGCCATAACGAGGCAAAGTGTTGGTTTTGGATGGGTGGCGCTTGTGTGTGGCGTGCTCCTTTTCGCTTCCATCGTCGTAAACCAATACGCTCCGTATTTCAGAGAGCCACGTGCGGTCACAATTGTAGTCGTGGATGAGAACAAACAGCCAGTTTGTCACGCAGTCGTTGCATATCAGGAGTTCGAGGTAGTTCCCATAATCACCTTAGTTCCCTTTGGCCCTTTCAGTACTATCCTTAAGGATCACACCGTCACGACTGACGACAATGGCAAAGCCGCTTTCACGATCCGATTTGCCACCAATGTTGCCCGCTCAGTCAGCCTCGCAGGAACTCCGCTAAAGGTAGTTTATTCGGAGACAACTGACTCTTATGACAATCAAACCAGGCGTTCGTATCTTGGGCAGCTACCGCAATGGGACGTGGGAGAAGGTTCTGAGGGACGTCATTGGCACAGCACTATCGTGGTGCACCAATGATGGCCCCTCGTTCCCAAATTCCATTTGGGAACGCACTTGTCCCCGCAACTCTGTTGCCTCTTACGGCACCACCACGGGCGGCGTCACCACCGGAGTTGCAGCCGTATCGAAGAGATAGACCACGCCCCAGCGTTGGCATTTGGTTCTCCGGGAGCCATCGGATGGGTCTTTGCGGTAGAAGAATTCGATTGTGTCACAGAGGTCCACGGCCAATTCCTGCGCTTCGGGGTAGAGTTCACTCACGTTTTCGCGCTCCTGGTCGGTCTTCAGAGTGGCGGTTTGCGAGGCGCTGGCGGCGGCTTTGTAGGCGGTCAAAACTGAGCCGACTTCGGCTGCACTGGGCAGCGCCATCGCTTGGTAACTCGCCCCTTCGGCAGTCGCGCGCGCCGTTTCTCCATCGACGATCTTTTGCGCGGCCTCGGCCACGGCCACGTAGGTCGTGAGGTCGGGCAACGTGGTCGCGGTGATGTCGCGCCCATAGAACGTCCGCGCGCCGACGGCGAAATCGCCCCGCACGATGCCGAGGTCGAGCACTTGATGGAAGTGCGAGACGAAAAGCGTGAGGCGGGCCACTTTCACCGCGAGGTCGCTGCTGAGCGGAGCTTGGGCGGCGAGCGCGAGATCGACTTCGCTGGCTTCCTTCTTAAACCGGCTGAAAAGCGAGGTCGGCACGGTGAGATCGAGCTGGGCAAATTGCTCGGCAGTAATGGCGCGTTCGCTGGCGACGGGCGTCAGCAGATACGTGTCGTGGGCGGTCTGGAAGGTGCGGAGGACGGCAGGGGTGCTATTGGGCAGGCGACGATTGGGCATGGTGTTTTTTGAGTTGGGTTAGGTTGAAATGACGAAATGGTTGTTTTGGGCGAAATGCAGCGGTTTGGACAAAGAATGGGCGAAAAAGTCCGCAGTCTGGACACGTTTCCTCCCACAAATGCAAGACCCGGCCACAGGAATGGCATTTTCCGTTTTGAAATGGGCCATCTGGCAGACAGGAACGGTGCTTGCAGGATGGAAAGAGGCCATCTGCTCCAGCCGAACGGTGCTGGCAGGATGGAAATGCGCCGTCTGGCCGACCGGAACGGTGCTGGTGGGATGGAAAGAGGTCATCTGGCCGGCGAGAAAGCCCCCGGTAAACTGAAAACCAGCGGAGTTGCATCCGATTCTGCCACTGGTGGCAGGGATGCCGGGGGCCGCCTTTACCGAACGGGACGTTTTGCACGAAAGCCATGGGCAGCCATGGCGCGCACGCTATCAGGCCCGACACTGGGGGGCGATGATTATTTGTCTGTTGAGGAAATAATTCGGCCAACAGCAGGCCACCGCCGCGATGGACGACTCCATCCAAGCCGATCCCGAACGCGTGCCTACGGGAGTTCCCTTAAATAGGCGAGAACTTGCTCCAGGGCGCGGGCGCGGTGGCTGAGCTGGTTTTTCGTGGCAGCGGGGAGTTCGGCGAAGGTCTGGTCAAATCCCTCGGGGACAAAGAGCGAATCGTAGCCGAAGCCGTGGCCGCCGCGTTCTTGGTGGATGATTTGGCCTTCGACCGCGCCGGAAAAACTCCCCAGCACCGCGTCGCCACGGGCCAGGACCATCACGCAGCGGAAACGCGCCGAGCGCACTGCAACTCCGCTCATTTTTTCCAGAAGCAGCGTCCGGTTTTGCGCGTCGGTCGCCTTTTCCCCGGCGAAACGGGCTGAGAAAACTCCGGGCGCGCCCTCCAGCGCATCCACTTCCAGCCCGGAGTCGTCGGAAAGCACTAGCCCGTCGTAGATCGCGGAAATGCCGAGCGCCTTCAACGTGGCATTGTCCAAAAAAGTGAGCCCAGTTTCAGCGATATCGGGCCAGTCGGCGCGGGAGTTGAGATCCTCCACCACGAAGCCGCTGCCGAGCATCTGGCGGATTTCGTCCGTCTTGTGGGCGTTGCGGGTGGCGATTAAAAGGGGTTGCGCAGGCATGGCGGCACTTCTTTACTGAACCCCCGTCCATTTTACCAGCCATGTCCTTCTCTGAAAAACGCAAACCGTATCCCTACGATCAATTTGAGCCGCGCTGGCAGGAGTTCTGGGAAACCAACGAGACCTTCAAAACGCCAAACCCTGGCGAGCCAAGTTTCGATGCCGGCAAGCCGAAATACTACGTGCTGGATATGTTTCCCTATCCCAGCGGCGAGGGTCTGCACGTAGGTCATCCGGAAGGTTATACCGCGACCGACATCATCGCCCGATACAAGCGGATGCGCGGCTACAACGTCCTGCATCCGATGGGCTGGGATGCCTTTGGTTTGCCCGCTGAACAATACGCAATCAAGACCGGACAACATCCGCGCATCACGACAGAAACGAATGTAGCTCGATTCAAAAAACAGCTCCAGCGCATCGGCTTCAGCTACGACTGGAGTCGTGAGGTTAACACCACCGATCCCAACTACTTCAAGTGGACCCAATGGATTTTCCTGAAGCTCTACAATTCATGGTTTAATCCGACGACTAACAAAGCCGAGCCGGTCGAGACTTACACCGGCACGGATGTTAACAATGTGCGCCTGGCCTACGTCGCCGAAGTTCCCGTGAACTGGTGCCCGGAGTTAGGCACGGTTCTAGCCAATGAGGAAGTCATCGATGGCAAAAGCGAGGTCGGCGGTTTTCCAGTAGTTAGAAAACCCATGCGCCAATGGATGCTGCGAATCACCAGCTACGCCGAACGACTGATCGATGAGCTGGCTCCGCTCGACTGGCCGGAAGGAATCAAGCTCCTGCAAAAAAACTGGATCGGAAAAAGCGAAGGCGCACTGGTGGGATTCCAGATTCCAGATTGTGGTTTGCGCCTCTCGGTTTTCACAACTAGACCCGACACACTTTTTGGCGCGACTTACATGGTGCTCGCACCCGAGCACGCGATTGTCGATGCGATCACCACGCCCGAGCAGAAGGAAGCAGTTTCTAACTATCGCAAGTCCATCGCCGGTAAATCCGACATGGATCGCACGGAACTAGCCAAGGAAAAGACCGGAGTCTTCACCGGTAGCTACGCTGTGAATCCAGTGAATGAAGAACGCATCCCGATCTGGATCGCCGACTATGTACTAACAGGCTACGGCACCGGCGCGATCATGGCCGTGCCCGCGCACGACGAACGCGATTGGGAGTTTGCAAAGAAGTTCGATCTACCCATTCGCTTCGTGGTCGGCCCTGTGGAAACCGAGGAGAAATGTTTCGCCGAGAGCGGAGTTGCATTCAATTCCAAGTTTCTCAACGGCAAACCCACCACCGAGGCGAAAAGCTTCATGACCACGTGGCTGGAAGGTCAGGGTCTTGGCAAACGCATGATCAACTACAAGCTGCGCGACTGGTTGTTTTCGCGTCAGCGTTACTGGGGCGAACCTTTCCCCATCGTCTGGGAAAATGGACAACATCACGCCCTAACTCCACTGGAACTTCCACTCACTCCTCCGCCGCTGGACGACTTCAAGCCGACCGGAAGTGGCGAGCCGCCGCTAGCCCGCGCAACTGACTGGATTCGTTATAGTGAAACGGCCACTCGCGAGACTAACACGATGCCGCAATGGGCGGGTTCGTGCTGGTACTATCTGCGTTACTGCGATCCGACTAACAGTGAAATGTTTGTTAGTTCCGAAGCCGAAAACTACTGGATGCAGAATGGCGTCGATCTCTATGTCGGCGGCACAGAGCACGCGGTCTTGCATCTGCTCTACGCGCGTTTCTGGCACAAGGTTTTGTTCGATCTCGGTCATGTTAGCACGCGGGAGCCGTTTCAGAAGCTGGTGAACCAAGGGATGATTCTCGGCACCGACGGACAGAAGATGTCGAAGAGCCGCGGCAATGTGGTCAACCCTGATGACATCATTTCCGAATACGGTGCCGACTCGCTGCGACTCTACGAAATGTTTATGGGCCCACTCGAACAAGTGAAGCCCTGGAGCATGAGCGGCGTGGAAGGCGTGCATCGTTTTCTAGCTCGCGTCTGGCGTCTCGTGATGGAGGAAAACCAGGAAGGTCAATGGGAGCTGTCGTCATTGTTAGAAGACGTGGACCTAAACAGTCGCCAGCGCAAAGTAGTTCACGCCGGCATCAAGAAAGTAACGGAAGACATCGACGCGCTCGCTTTCAACACCGCGATCTCTGCGATGATGGTTTACACCAACGAATTCACTGGAACTGGAGTGCGCCCGCTTTCGGCAATTCGCACGTTGCTAGTATTGCTGAATCCATTTGCGCCGCATCTGAGCGAGGAACTCTGGCAGCGGCTCGGATTTGAGAAAACGGTTAGCGAACAGTCCTGGTCCGAGTGGAATGAAACTTACCTCATCGAGGATGAAGTGGAGATACCGGTGCAAGTCAACGGCAAGCTGCGGGATCGTCTCACCATCAAAAAGGATCTGCCATCGCCGGAAATCGAGAAGCTGGCGTTGGAACTTCCTAAAGTGCTGGAGCATACGAATGGGAAAACCATTCGGAAGATCGTCGTCGTTCCCGGCAAGCTGGTGAACATCGTCGCCAGCTAACCACGTTCCAACTAAGGAGTCGCGCTCGGCGACGGACTGGCGGCCGGAGTGGGCTCGGCGGCTTCTTTTTGATAGGTGGCGATGACAGTTTTTTGCAACTCAGGGAGGCGTTCCTGGCGGCGCTTGTCCATTTCGGCGCGCAATTCTTCCTCGAGCTTGCGGCGCTCGCGTTTGTAAACTTCCGTGAACTTCACCTTTTGCGCGTCGTCGAGTTTCAAGCCGCTCGCCTGAATCGTGTCATCCACGGCCTGGCGGGCGCGTTTTTCACGCTCCTCCTGCATGAAACGGAAGTGCGCTTGCTCGTCGGCGGGCATCTGCTGCCATTTGCGAAATTTATCAAAAATCCGCTGCCGCTGCTCCTCGGGCATTTTCTCCAAACCCTCGCGCATTTCCCGGAAACGCGGATCGCGTCCCTGGCGTGGACGTTGATCGGGCGGACGAGCCACGGGACGCTCCACTGGCGTGGGAGTGGGAGTTTCCTGGGCACAAACGACCGACGAGAGCCAGGCCGCGCAGGCGGCGAGAGTTAGTAGGAAGCGGTGCCGAGCCATAATTCGTTGTCGTCGAGGGACGTATCCAAGTCGCCGAGGTCGGCCAGCTCGCCAGCCGGAACCGACGCGAGCAATTGCGACATCTCGGGCACGGCATTCTGCGCCAGGGCGCGAGTCTGATTTTCCTGCACGGGGATCGCGGAAACGAGCAGCGCCACAGCCGCTGTCACACCGACGAGTACTTTCCAAGATTGCGCGAGCCAGAGGTGGAAGCTCCAGACGGGTTCCATCGTTGCCTCCAGGCGAATCCGGCGCAGCACATCATTGGCAAAACTCCCCGGCACCCGCACCTCGTCCGCAGGATTCAGAGCGCGGTCGAGCAAGTCCCAAAGCGGGCGATCAGCGGGATCCTCATGAGGTTGCATACGCCGGATATAACTGCAATCGCCCCTGAAAGTCGCAATAAATATTTAACTCCGATCCAGCCAGTTCCCCGTCCATGCAGAAGAAACGAAGTGCCGTCTTGCCAGAAAGGGCATGTTCTGAAAAAACTCGCCTGCCATGGAGCTTCCGATGTGTTGCCAGATGAAAACCCCTTATGCCACCAATTCAGGTTCTGCCCTCAACCAAGGCTAACCTGCATGAGCTGGCCAGAGAATCCGTGGTAATTTCCCTTATTCTTCCAGGCGTGAAACCCGCTTTGCTGGGAAATGCCCTGCGCGAAGCCTGCCCGGACGCCGAATTCCATTGGGCGAACGAAGGACTGCTCTCCAGCGACAAGCAGCGCGCCACGGCCATCGACCAGATCATCGGCTTCTGGGCCATCGTCAACCAATCCGGCGGGCACATCATTCATGGCCGCGAAGTGATGGGGTTCTGGCAGCTCTTCGCCGGCTCCTCGTGGATCACTTTTCTCGGCAATCCACTCTGGCGGGCGATGGACAGCTATCGCCACATTCTTCAGGACTCTAAACACCCGCTGCACGGGGAAATCTCCGGCGCGCAGCTCTCGATCGGGGAATTTTTTGCCTCCTCCATCTCCAAGCCGATACGCAACCGGCAAAGCAGCAAGCTCCTGACCATCTCCGCCAGCCAGGAGACGGAACCCGCGTGGCTCTTCGAGCATGCGCGCCGGCGTCTGGAGCATTTCGCCTGGGTCGGCTTGGAGGGCATCGACATGGGACCGCAACTCCAGCTCGCGCGGACCTTGCGGACGGGCATTTTCAATGTTTCCCCGCCCATTGTCGCCCACCATCGCGGGCCGAAAACCTCTCTCAGCGCGGCGGACAAGCGCATCATTCGCGAGGCGAACATCGCCGATTTCCAGCTTTGGGAACTCTTCCGCCGTCGTCGTTACCTGAGCTTTCTGCGGAAAGGCCGTCACGCATGAGCGCGCCCGAGGTCGCCGCCTCCAGTCTGCCCCGGCTCCTCTTCGTCACCGGCTCCACATCCGGCATCGAGGAATATTTCTATCTCTCCGGCGTCCTGCCGTGGGTCGATGGATTGCGGCATCACTTTCAAGTGGAAGTCGTGGCGGCGGCGCAGGATGTGATCCCGGCGGCGGAACGTTTCGCGCCCGATCTCGTGCTGTTTTTCGGGGCCAAATACAAGCTTCTCTACGACGGCCCGGCCCACAATTTCCAGACTCTGCTCGGCATTCCCATCGCCGCTCTCACCTTGATGGATGGCCACAGCCCGGCCAAGCAGCCCTTTTTCGAGCACGCCTGGCGGCTCGGTGTCGAGGCCGTCTTCACCATCGACACCGGCATGAGGGAGATGGCCGGCGACTTCGCGGAGCAGGTTTTTTATTGTCCGTGGTTCGTCAACGAGGACATGTGCCGCGATTTCGGCGAGAAAAAAGTCATCCCCGTCGCCCTCATTGGCGACGGATTCGTCTCCACGGGCAAAGACTGGCGCTACCCGTGGCGGCGCAACGTGGCCGCGCGTCTGCGTGAGGCATTTCCCGTTTTCAGTTCGCCCCGGCCCACGCGCGGCTACTCGCACCGCATGGTCGGCGAAGCCTACGCACGCATGCTCAACCGGAGTTCCATCGCACTCGCCTGCGGGGCGTCGCGGCATATTTTCATGAAGAAAGACCTCGAGATTCCCGCTTCTCGAAGCTGCCTTCTCACCGAGCCAAACGACACGCTCATTCACCTCGGCTTCCGCGACATGGAGAACTGCGTTTTTGCCGAACCCGACAACGTTGTCGAGAAATGCCGCCATCTTCTCGATCACCCAGACGCGCTCCAGAAAATCACCGACCGTGGCCGCGCCTTCGTCCTCGAGCGGCACAGCGCCAAAGCCCGGCGCGTCATCGCCGACTGGCTGGAACTCCGGAATCAGAAAAAACCGGGCGAGCGCATCATTCAGCCGGACGTCATGAATCGACTCGAACTCGTCCCCGCGGAGAGCGCGCGCACCAGCATTTTGCTCAGTTCGCATGCGCCCTTCACCGTGGCCATGCGCGAGGCGTCGGAAGCGTGGCGGCGAGATGATTTCGCCACCTGCCAAACCGCCGCCACAGCGGCCACCGACCTGCTCTCCTTCACCATCGAACCTCTGCTGTTACTGGCGTATGCGGCATTGAAAAAAGGCGACGCGACAGAAGCGTTGCAGCCGTTGAGAACCATCATTCTTCGCTGCATCCAATGGGGTGCGGCCAACCCCGACCCGCTCGTTTGGGCCGCGTATTTGCTGGGCTTGCATCTGTCTGGAAACACGGCCCAGTCGCAGTCGCTCAGCGAGACTTTCCCGGAGGTTCGCCATCCGGCTTTGGATGCTGTCCGGCAGGCGATCCGGGGCGGTGAATCGACTGAAACTCCCCTCCACGCGACGCCTTCCGCCGTGCTGCCGCCGTGGCACAACACAGACGAGTTGCAGTCCTTTCTGGCTGCCGCTTACCAGACACGACCATGAGTTTGCCGCGCCTCCATTTGAGTCTAAGTCGAACCGGAAAGGATTTCTCCGGCGTCTGCGACTGGCCGGTTCCGCCTGCGATATTGGCCGGGCTCACGGAGACGGCTGACTCGAATGCACTGGAACTCGTTCTCATTTCCCCCGATGCGGAGCGCGTGACGGAGAAATTGCCCGCAGAAACCCGCGCTGCCTGGCTCCCGCCGGACTCCGAGGGTCGCGTGAATGAGATGCAACTCCGCCTCGCCGCCGAGCTGGGTTGCAGTGCGATCTTCGCCGGCGACACCGCCCTGAAAACCAATGGTGCCATCCCGGTTTTTCACATTGCCAACTATCCCGGAATATTACGGAGAGAGGCTCGGGAAAAACCATTCCCGCTCGGCTTGGTCGGGCCCGATTTCCATTTTGCAGTCGAATCGGAGCACCCGTGGAGAAACCGGGTGGTGGAGCCGCTGATGAAGACGTTTCCGTGTCTGTCTTATCTCGAAAATTGCAGCCGCTCGGCACGGGAATATCGCGCCCAATGCGATCTAACTGCGCTCTGCGGCGGCAGCGAGGGACGTTTCGCGCCTGCATTTTTGGAGATCCTGCTGGATGGCAGTGGCTTGGTGACGGAACGCAGCGTGATCTTGGAGAAACTGGGGTTTGCCGACGGCGTGAATTGCCTGTTCATCACGCCGGAACAAGCCGTGGCCAAGTGCGCCGCGCTGCTCGCCGACCCGGAACGCCTGCGGCTGATTCAGGAGAATGGACGCCAACTCGGCCGAAAAATTCTCGCTCAATCCGGCGCTGGAATCGTCCGCGCCTGGTGGCTGGCGCAGGAGCAGGACCGGAAATTTACGTCCGAGCCGGGGCAGGATCATCGTCCACGCGGCGTGCTCGATTTTCTCTTCCACCGCCTGTAACGGGTTCGAGCGCACGGTAAATTTCCAGATATTCGCCAGTCATTTCAGCGACGGTTTTCTCCGGCATCTGGCGGATTTGCTCGCGCTTCTGCTCAAACTCTGCCGGGTTTTCCAGTGCCGCCAACATGCCGCGATACCACGCCTCGGCGCTGCGATGATCCAGCAGCCAGCCGCCGCCGTGCTGCTCGACGCGCTCCTGAAGCGTGCCGATGTTTGAGGCGAAAACGGGCAGCCCGACGGCCCACGATTCGGTGAGCGTGTGGCAGTAGGTTTCCGGCCAGATCGAGGAAACGATGGAGAACGACGGGCCGATTTTCCGGAGGTGATCGTTGAGCTGCTCGCGCTTGTATTTCCCGTGGAGAATGCCGCCGAGCGGCTCCAGATCGGTGATTTCCTTGGGCAAACTTCCAAGGAAATGGAACTCGAACCGGCCCGCGCCCGCCTGGTCGAGCGCCATAATTTCGCGGATGAGATTCATGCCTTTCGGGACGCTCATATTGCCCAGACAAATGACCCGCGCGGGCTGTCCTGCCACCGGTGCGACCACGAAATCCTCGCGCTGAAGGTCGCGGCCATGCTCGATGACATGCAGTCGCGAGGCGATTTGAGGGAAGTGCTCGACGAATAAATTTCGCGAAAACAGCGAGGTCGTCACCAGTGCGTCGCAGTGCGAAGCGATGGCGTCGGACATCAATTTCCGATGCACATGCACATAGGCGTGCTTCAAAACCGGGCCGCTATTGTCGAACCAGCGCCCGCGCAATTCGCATTTTCCCTGCCCCGGAGTGCAATGGCCGCCGCAAAATTGGAGCTTCTCGTCGAGCAGCGTCGTCGTCGGGCAAATCGTGTAAAAATCGTGCAGCGACAGGACCACGCGCAGGCCTTTTTGACGCGCCACGGCGAGCGACTCCGGGCCATTGCCGACGAGGTGCCGGAAGTGGACGAGGCCGACTTTCATCGCACTCAGGATTTCCGCCCAGACGTCGAGCCGCTCGCCGTTGAGAGTCTGATAATACTCCCAGCGCTCGGCGAAATGATACCGCCGCAGCGGGGTCAATTTCGTGCGCGACGCCCTCAGCAGCGTCCAGTGGTATTCCGCCGTTTCCAGCAGGAGCACTTCGTAATGATCCATCATGCCGCGGATCAAATCCTCCGAGGTAAACCGCGTCCCGCCACCGCTGGCATGGATCACGTAGAGCAGCACCGGCTTCGTCTCCGGCTGGGGAAAGCCGGAGCGCCAGGGTGCTTTTTGCAGCTCCGCCCGCAGATCGTCCACGGGGTCATTTTTCAGCCATTGCTTGCGCAGTTCCTTGTAATCGGGATGCAACTCCTGGAGCTTGAGCTTGCTCGCCTCGAGCAGCGGAGCCTTCGCAGCGCCAAACGACGCCGTGCGCTTGTGATAAATGAAAGTCGCGTCGTCGATCAAACTGAGGAAGCCCAGCTTGCGTGCCCTCATGCAAAAATCATTCTCCTCGCCGTAGCCGCGCGGGAACGACACCTCGTCAAACGGCCCCACTTTTTCCAGCGCGGCGCGCAGCACAAACAGGCAAAATCCATTGCCGCATGGCACCACTGGACGCCGCCGCCGCGTCAGGCGCTCCACCCAGCCCGCGAGTTCGGACGGGCTCAGGTCGTCGGGCATCGGATTGTCGATTTTATTGAGGGGAACAGAGAAATTTCCAGCCGCATTCGACACTGCCGTCACCGTGGCCACATCGGCGCGACTGTAGGCGACGGCGGTCAATTTTTCCAGCCAGAACGGAGTTAC
This sequence comes from Chthoniobacterales bacterium, assembly GCA_039930045.1. Classification (NCBI taxonomy): domain Bacteria; kingdom Pseudomonadati; phylum Verrucomicrobiota; class Spartobacteria; order Chthoniobacterales; species Chthoniobacterales bacterium. The sequence continues at coordinate 185,509 of JBDSQB010000017.1, forward strand.
AATCGTATCGCTGTTCAGCAAAATCACATCGCAGGGCCGGGCAAACTCGCAGCCGATGTTTACCGTTTTCGTGTAGCCCAGATTTTTGCGATTCCGAATCGCGCGAATGTGATCGTGTGCCCGCGCATACGACCGCAATTTCGGCCAGACGCGCTCGTCGGTACTGCGGTCGTCGATCAGGAGAATTTCGTGCGGATGCCGCGTGTGGAGGAGGAGGTTTTCGATGCAGGTGACGACTTCCTCGTAGGCGTTGAAGACCGGGATGACGACCGCCACGGGACGTGGTTTTTTCTGCCGGTTGCGCCGCGACTGCTCACTTTCCGACATCGAAATGGAACTGCTTTGCTGGATTTTGTAACGCTGATCCTCAATGCACGTTTCCAACTCGCGCAACCGGCGGAGGCGCTTCGTGCGGCTGAGGATTTGCCAGCGAAAATGGAGCAAATTTCCCAAGATCCAAGGGAGCGCGTTGAGCGTTTTCAGGTGTTCCTGGCGGAAGGTTTCCAGGAGCGAAAGCGAGTCGTCGAGGTTGTTTTTGGCGGATTCCTGGAGCCGGGTCAGCTTCCAATGGGTTTTCCACGAAGTGCGGGAAGATTTCTGGACTTCGGCAAGTGTGCGCAAATTGGCCTGCGACGTGTTCCAGATGGTTTTTTGGAGGGCCAGCACCTCGGCGGCTCCCTCGGAAATGCGGGAAAAATCATCCGCCAGCGTCGACGACGGGTTTTGCATCGCTGAGTAGAGTGCGAGCTGTTTCTGGTTCAGAAAATCTCCGCTCTGCGATGCCAGATTCGACTCCAACTCGATTCTGTTTTCCGGCGGTTGAAGGAAGCCTTCGATGCCGGCGGCTGCCAGTTGCTCGCCCAGACACGCCGGGTCACGCAGATCCTCGTAACGCACAAAAATCTGCTGCAAACCGCGGGCATTTTGCAGGGCGGAAATCGTCGAAAGTTCCCAAAGCGCGAGGCCGTGCTGCAGGGTGAGCCCGTGGTGTTTTTTCAGTGCCGAGGCGACTTCCATGGGATTCCGCACGATGTGCAGGCAGACCGGGTTTTCCAAAAATGGCCGCCAGAATGGCAGGAGAAAACTCAAACTCGACTCTTGGAAAACCCAAGGCCGATGCGGCTCCAGTTCGTCCAATATTTCCCGAGCGCGATCCTGATACGACACCACTGTGGCGAGTTGGCGGGCGGCGGACTCGTCCATTTTCTGCCATTCGGTGCCGCAGGAATGCAGAATCTCCTCGTGCAGACGACGCAAGTCCGGTCGCTGCCCGCCCATTTGCCCGAGCCATTCCGCTGCGACTGAGGCGCCGGATTGGGGCATTCCGAGGACGAGAAGAAGCATAAAAAACGACTAGAGTGTCACGCTCTCCGGGTCACATCAACGCGAAACCAGCCAGTTCAATTTTCCGCCGAAGCCTCGCCGGGAGGCAGGGAATACCGGAACTCGCGATGCATGATTTTTCCCCCGGCAGACGCGGCCCACATGCCACCCGCGACAGCGGCAGCACCCAGAAAAAGCGTGACCCAGAGAAAAAACAGACCGGACTTGGGGACGTATCTCGGGAGAAACAATCCGCCCGCCGCTGCGGCCGCCGTGGCGTAGAAAATCCAGCTCGTTTTCTCCGCGCGCTCCTCGTGTTCGTGGAGCCATTTGTGAGCGGGGCCGTCGAGGAGACTTTCGACATTGTCCTCGGCTTTTTCGCCATATTCCGTGACGGGGATGACGCTCAACGACATGAGAAAGATCACGCTGTAAGCCGCGATGGCGGTAGCCCGGCTTTTCTGAAAAATGGCGATCACCAACACGAGCAAGCCCGCGAGGAGCCCGGTGATCGGCAGGTGGTTGAGAATGACGTGGACGTATTCAGGTTGCTGAAGGGCTTTGAGGAGGTCTTCCATTTGAGTTAGGCACTTATCTTAGCCGATGAGGCTGCGGGCGTATTTGGCGTATTTTTCGGGAATGGCGAAGGCGCGTCCGGCGACTTGGGCGTTGAGCAATTTCCCCAGCCAAGCACGCGATGCGGTGAATGAGCCGGCTGGCGCGGAGACTTGGGTGACACCGTCTTTTTCGACGATTTCATAGTCACGAAGGGTCACGTGGACCGGCGCATTCTCGCCTTCGAGACGGATTTCGACTTCGATGAGGTGATTTTTGGTGTCGATTTTGAATTGCTCGATCTTGCCGTAGCCTTCGAGTTTCGAGCCGAGAAATTGCCGCACGGTCGCACCTAAAGCCGTGTCTTTGAGGGAATTGAGCCAGCCAGCCATGTCGCATTATCCGCCGCCCGGACCAAAAGGCAAAGCGCGCTAGAACGAAATTTCTGCAAAACCTCGCCATAAACCGCCGGGTGGCTTGCGAGTTGCTATGTAAGAAGTGCTGCCGTGGCTGGAGATGGCTTCGACCGCGCAGATTTACTCCGAATTTAAATGAGCACCTTACTTTTCGTCGATGACGACCTCGCCTTTCTGGAATCGGTCCAGCGCGTTTTCAAGACGTGGAGCGCGGGCACGCCGCTGGTGATCCAGACGGCGCACAGCGTGGGCGACGCGATCATGATTCTCCAGGAAATGCCGGTCACGGTGGTCGTGATCGACATCCGGATGCCGGTCGTGGACGGCCTGCAATTTCTTCGGTTGCTCAATCGCAAGCACCCGAATGTGCAAAAAGCCATCCTCACCGGCTATGCCGAAGAGGATTACCGCACGGCCTGTCTAGCGCATGGCGCGGCTCTCTTTCTTGAGAAACCACGCAACACGGATGAAATGAAAAGCGTCTATGCGGCGCTCGTCCAGCTCTTGGAATTTCCGCAGACACGCGGTTTCAGCGGCGTCATTCAGCAGGCGAGTCTGGCCGACATGCTGCAAATGCTCTGCACGGGCGGCAATTCGCTCATTCTTCAGGTGAAATCGCAGGACGGCATCGCAGAAATCTACATTCGCGAGGGTTCCGTCATTCATGCCACCTCCGGCAACGTGGACGGCTACGACGCTTTTTACCACGTGATGACCCTCCGGGGTGGCGAGTTTCACACCCAGCCGTATTCCGATCCGCCGAAATGCACGATCTCGAATTCCTGGGAATATCTCCTGATGGAATCCGCCCGTTTGCTCGACGAGAGTGGCGCACTCGATCAGGAGGACAGCGCACCCCCGGCCCACGTCGGCCACATTCCAATTCCAAAAACCCAGCGCATCTCCAGTCCGCTGATCAAGCTCGTGCGCTCGCCTCTGGAAAACGGCAGCCTGCCGTCCGTGCCGAGTTACAGTCGAATGGAGGAAGAATCGACCGCGACCGCACTCAAACCCGAGCGAAAACGCGAGACCGTGCCGATTGCTTTCAGTCCGATACGGCTGGCGCAAAAACCCGCCACCGCACCCGCGATTCTGCGTCTAGACGAACTCGTGATTTGCTCGCCCGATGGCGAACTTCTGAAAAACGTCGGCTGCATGAACGCGCAACGCCGGATCGATTTGCTAGAGTTGTTCAGCAACAAAATGCGCCAGCTCGGGGGACGTCCTGAATGGGGCAAGCTCGAATATCTCGCCATTCAGGGCCGGGATTACACGGCCACGGTTGAGTTTCCCACCGGCATCGGTGCGTTTGGATTCGTCCGCCGCGCGGGCGTTCCCCCGGCCGATCTGCGCGCGTCCGTCGCCAACGCGGTGCAGGTTTTACCGGAATTTACCCAAGCCAACACGCTGGCATGAGAGAGACTTTCATCGAACTCCAACGCCGAATCGAGATGCTGCCGGGCGTGCTGCGCGCGGGCATTTGCCTGCACAATCGCATGGTTATTTTCGCCGATTTCAAGAGTCCGGCGGATCAGGCGATCGATGAAACCATCTGGCGCGCCCTCGCCGACACGATCCAAGTCGCGCATTTGCACAAGCTGGGTTCGCCGCGCATGAGCTGGAATTTTGAGCGCGTAAAAGTGCTCTGCATGATCAGCGCCAAAGGGACGACTTTGGGCGTGATCGTGGACAAAAACAGCAATGACGAACTCGGCGACCGCATCGAGCGCGTCTTCCGCACGGCCCTAGAGCGGACGGTTTTTTAGCCCATGATCTCCCGGCCCCCAGAATCTTGGCAGAGCGAAAAAGAGCCGGGTTTGAGTTCGCTCGAGCTGCTCGGGGCGTATTTTACCAGCCAGCTCCACGATCTGAACAATCAGATGGCCGTCCTCTCGAACTCGGAATTATTCCTGCCGGCCACGGGTTCGCCCGAGGTCGCGGAGTTTCTGCAAAAGCTCTTCGGCTCGATTCATCGTTTGTCCGCCACTTGCGCCGAATTCAATGCCATTCGCAAAATGCACCCCGTCGAGGTGGAAAGCGTCAGTTTGCAGGAAGCCGTCGAGGCCATCATCGGGGCTGTCGGCGATGGCCAGGGCTGGAATGCACAGTCGAAAGCCGACGGCGATGCACGCGTCTTACTCAATCTGGCCTGGCTTCCGATGATCATCTCCGAGCTGATCACCGACATGCAAACCGAACTCGGATCGGTGGAGATTTCCATTGGTCTGCTGCCGCCGCGTCAATACCAGCACGCGTTGCGCTCGCTCTATGGCGAGGGACCGGACCGCGGTTTGCTGGTGCATTTTAAGGGCAGAAATCCGTTGGAATCTCCGAAAACGGCCTCGGCTGAATTCCAGATAGCGATGGAACTCGTCCGTCTGCTGGGCGCGGCGGTGTCGCTGAGCCGGTCGGATACAGCAAAAGATTACCTGCTCGCCTTCCGGCTTCAGCCGTAAAACAAGACAGGCGAATCTCGCGATTCGCCTGTGACTTGAATGTGATTTCGGGGCCGGACTTAGTATTCGACGCCCATTTCCTGTAACGCTTCGATGGGCTTTTCTTTCTTGCCCAGCGCGCGGCGCAGTTTCGAGAGCGCGATGTTTTGCAACTGCCGGATGCGCTCGCGGGTGACGCCAAATTTCTTGCCGACTTCCTCCAGCGTCTTGGGTTTGCCCCCGTCGAGGCCGAAACGGGAAAAGATGATTTTCTTCTCGCGCTCGTCGAGCACATCGAGGAGGTCGCCTACCTCGTCGCGCAAATCCTTGTCGCGGAGCAATTCAAACGGCGTCTGCGCGTCCTCATCGCCCACGATCTCACCAAATTCGGTGGAATCGTCGTCGCTGATCGGCGCGTCGAGCGACGCTGGACGAATCGACACGGTCTTGAGTTGCGAAACCTTGCCGCTAGCGATGCCGATTTCCTCGGCCAGCTCGTCATCGGTCGGTTCGCGGCCCAGTTCTTCGCTCATTTGCAGCGAGACGCGGCGCATTTTGGAAATCTTGTCCACTAAGTGAACTGGAAGTCGGATCGTTTTGCTCTGGTTGGCCAGGGCGCGTTTGATGGACTGCTTGATCCACCACGCGGCGTAGGTGCTCAATTTGCCTCCTTTCGCTGGGTCAAAACGCTCCACGGCCTTCATCAGACCGATGTTGCCTTCAGAAATGAGGTCGAGCAGGGGCAGGCCCAAGTTGGCGTAATCGTGGGCGATCTTGACCACGAGACGGAGGTTCGAGCGAATCATCAAAGAGCGGGCTTCTTTGTCGCCTTTCTTGATTTTTGCGGCCAGTTCGATCTCCTGATCTGGGGTCAAAAGGGCGATTTGCCCGATCTCGCGCAGGTAGATCTTAATTCCGGAATCTGTATCTTCAGCAGCCATATTCTTGTTTCGCGTTTAGCTCAATTCAGAGAGTAATGGGATTACCTCTCACCATGTTATACGTTTGGTTTGGTGTTTTCGTTGGCTATTTGTGCGATCTCCAAATTAGTTAAGGATGTTAACTATCAAAAAGATTCGACGCACGCCAAGCCTTTTCGTTCAAAAATTGTTGCGGAAGCGAAAAATACGTGCGTTTTTAAGGGTTCCCGTCTCTCTTCCAGCCGTGCGACGGCTCGCCGCGCTTCGATTCCTGCTCGGAAAATGTTCAACCAAAGAGATCCAATTGCCCCGCTTTCGTGGGGCTGAGCGGCTCTTGAATCTCCGGCAGCGGAGTTTCCTCCAGTTCTTCCTCGGTGGAAAAATCTTCCGCCTCCACACTCGCCGCCGCCAAGGCTGGCTCGGGAATCATTTCCTCGATCTCTTCCACCTCGGGGAAGTCCACGATTTCTTCCTCGGGCTCCGGGACGACTTCCATGGCAATCGGCTCGGCGGCTTGGGCCAGAGTCGAATCTGACTCGACTGGCAGCGTGGATTGCACTAGCCGGGCGATGATTTGCTGCATCGTTTCGCCAGATTCCTCGATCATCCGGGTGAGTTGCTGGAGCGTTTTCTCCGGCAAAATGATTTGCACGAAAAACTGTTTCCCCGCCCGCAGACGCTCCCGGCGGCGGCGTTGCGCGTCGCGAAGTTGCACCAGACGTTTCTTCTTCTGGGCCAGAGTGGGGCTCTTGGGTTTGCTCATGCGGGGTGGAGGCAGCGTAGGGAAGCCCACCCAAAATGTCACCGCAAAAAACGCTCCACTTCCTCAGAGCTGCGTTTGCACGACCGTGAACACGTCCTTCGCGTCCAGATAACCCGTTAATTTCTCCGAGCCCGTGCCGCTGCTGAAAATAAGCGGATCATCCACCACATTGAGCGATTCGGGCGTGAAAACCGTGGACGGCTCCACGGCGGCGCTCGGCGGGAGCTGGGGCGGCGTCGGCTCCGGCGTCGGATGTTCCGGCAACGGCGGCTCGGGGACAATCAGCGACGGCAACACCTCACCCTCGCGTTTCGGCGTCGGCTTCGCGGCAGGCGCGGGAGGCAGCGCGTGCGGCCCGGTGCTCCAGGTGAGACTCGGAATCCCGTGAGCGTTCACGCCGAGGACGGCGGCGCCTTGGTCCTGCCGAAACGGATAGCCATTCATCCGAAAACCGCCCGGAGCCTGCTTGCCGGCGACCACGATGAGCGCACTGTCGCCCGCATAACGCCGGGCCACGGCGACCGCGTTGTCGAGGGCGATGGTTTCCGCGAGAAAGTTTTCACCGTCGTTGCCGCGCGCGGCTTTTTCGATCAACCCGGCGTCGATCACGAGGAAATAACCTTTCGTATTGTATTGCAGGAGCGAGATGGCGGATTTCACGAGTTCCTCCAGCGACGGCTCCTCGGTGGCCATGGCGCGGCTGTTGGAAAGTTCCCCACGATTAAAAATCCCGAGCGTGCGCGGCGCGAGCCACGACTGAATCGCAGTCAGCTCGGCCTTGGTGCGGGCCACGGTCCAGTTCTTCTGGCGCAGGGCCAAAATGAGGTCCTGGCCATCGGTGCGCACGCCGCCTTTATCCACGGGGAGAAAATATTTCTCACCGCCGCCGAGGAGCAGATCGACGTTCTCCAAGTCGGGCAATTCGGATGCAACTCCCGTGCGATTTTGCCCGTCGGTCTGATGGGAAAAATAGGCCGCGACGGCGGGATCGACCACCGACGCATTCGTGACGACGCCCGTTTTGCGTCCGGCGCGCGCGGCGAGTTCCAGGAGAGTGGCGATCTTTTTGCCGTCTGAATCGACTGAAAGTCCGTTCTGGTTCACCCGGCGACCGGTCGCCAGCGACGAGGCGGCGGCGGCAGCGTCGGGCACCGCGAATTCATTGGAAGTCAGCTTTAGCAAACCCAGGTGCGGCAGCGACTCCAGCGCGAGATTTTTGTCCGCGCCGCCCTCGTAAATGCGGGCCGCCGCGAGCGACGACGTATTCAGCCCGTCGCCGGTAATGAGGATGATCGCGAAGGGTTTTTGCACCACCCACGACTTGAAATAGAGCACGCCGGCCAGAATGAAGAGCGCGATGCAAGTGAGGGCGATGAGCAGGTTCCGGGTCTTCATACAAATGGAAGTCGGATGGTTCACCACTCCATCATCCCTGTAAACAGACGATTTTTAAGTTTGCCCGACGCGCCCGAATGAGGAAACTCCCCCCATGGCAAAACCTGTGGTCCTCATTATTCGCGACGGCTGGGGCATTAATCCCCGTGGAAAAGAACATGCTGCCGAAGATGGCAACGCCACCCTCCTCGCACACACCCCGTTTCACGACCAACTTTACGCCACCTATCCCGGCTCGACTTTGAGCGCGAGCGGACTCGACGTCGGCCTGCCGCCGGGCCAGATGGGCAACTCCGAAGTCGGCCACCTCAATCTCGGTGCCGGGCGCATCGTTTATCAGGACTTCACCCGCATCAACCTCGCCATTCAGCAGGGTGAACTCGCCAAAAACCCCGTCCTCCTCACCGCGCTCGGCCAGGCCAAAACCACCCGACTCCACCTAATCGGCCTCGTCTCCGATGGCGGCGTCCACAGCCACCAGGACCACCTCATCGCCCTCACGAAGATCGCCGCCGCCAACGGCGTCACCGACATCATGATCCACGCCATCACCGACGGACGCGACACCTCGCCCACCGGCGGCGCGGGTTATCTCGAGACCGTCGAAGCGGGCATCGCCGGCACCGGCGCACAGATCGCCACCGTCATCGGACGCTACTTCGCCATGGACCGCGACAAACGCTGGGACCGCAACAAACTCGCCTGGGACGCCATCGTTCTCGGCCGCGGCACCTTCTCCGAAAAGCAGCCCTCCGAGGCCGTCCGCTTCCTCTACGCCAGCGAACCGCGCGGCGACGAATTTCTCCCGCCCACCATCTTCTCCCATCCAAATGAAACTCGCATCCGCGACGGCGACGTCGTCCTGTGGTTTAACTTCCGGGCCGACCGCGCGCGCCAGCTTTCCGACGCCCTCCTCGTGCCCGACTTCCTCAGCTTCGAGCGTGAAGTCTTTCCCAAGGTCCACTTCGTCAGCCTCACGCAATACGACAAAAAATATAACGTCCCCGTCCTCTTCCAGCCGCAGACCCTCGACAACATCCTCGGCAAAGTCGTCTCCGACGCCGGGCTAAAGCAACTCCGCATCGCCGAAACCGAGAAATACCCGCACGTCACCTACTTCTTTAATGGCGGCGTGGAGATCGCCTACCCCGGCGAAGACCGCATGATCGTCCCCTCGCCGAAAGTCGCCACCTATGACCTCCAGCCCGAGATGAACGCCGAACAAGTCACCACCGAACTCCTCGCCGTCATCGACCGCTACGACCTCGTCATCCTGAATTTCGCCAACCCCGACATGGTCGGCCACACCGGCGTCGTCGAAGCGGGCATCAAAGCCGTGGAAAAAATCGACGACTGCGTCCGGCGCGTCGTGGAAAAAGTGCTCGCGCTCGGCGGCAAACTGCTCATCACCGCCGACCACGGCAACTGCGAACTCATGCGCAACCCCGACGGCAGCCCGAACACCGCGCACACCACCAACCTCGTGCATTTCATCTACGTCGGAGCCGATTCAAGTCAGATCAAAATGGAACCCGGCATCCTCGCCGACGTCTCCCCCACGTTGCTAGCGCTCCTTGGAGTCGCCCAGCCCAAGGAAATGACCGGCCACAGCTTGGTCATTAATCATTAGGATTTAGTCATTAACCGGCCATAGGAATGGCATTTGTGGGAATGAAAGAGGGGTTCCGCTGGACCAGACGGGTGCTGGCAGGATGAAAATGGAAGTGTCAGCTCGCTGGTGGGGCGGGGATGGTGAAGGTGGCGCCTGCGCCTTGGGTGCTTTCGGCGGCGACGGTGCCGCCGTGCGCTTCCACGATTTGTTTCACGATGGCGAGGCCGAGTCCGGTGCCTTCCTTCTCGGGGTCGGTGGACATTTTGTCGAAAACTCGGGAGAGCATTTCCAAGGGGACTCCGGCGCCGTTGTCGTGGACGACGCAGGTGACGGCGCCCGCTTCGGCGCTCGCGCTGACGATGACCCGGCCTTGGGCGGCGTATTTGAAGGCGTTGCCGAGGAGGTTTTGGAAGACTTGGGAGAGGAGCCCGGCGTCGGCAAAGATGGTGAGGGCGCGCGGGATCTCGTTGATGACGTCGATGGCGTGGTTGGACGCGATGGATCGGAGGTCGATGATGAGGCGTTGCACAAGGGGCCAGAGCTCGAAGGTGCGGCAGTCGGGTTGAAAAACCGTGCCGGTGCCGGAGGGTTGCACGTTGGTTTCGAGCACGCGTTTCACGAGGTCTTCGACGCGCTGGAGGTTGCGGCAGAGGATCTCAAAGAGGTCGCTGGTGTCGGCGAGGGTCTCTGCGGGGAGGCTTAGTTTCAACTCGTCCACGAGGAGCGAGGCGGCGTTGAGCGGGGTGCGCAGGTCGTGCGCGATGAAGGCGAGGTGCTCGTCTTCCTGCTCTTTGCGGATGTGCGCCTGCTGCGCCACGTAGCCCATGACGGCGAGCCGCACGGCTTCATCGATCTGGCGGTGGATGATGCGGGCGGCCTCGCCGACGACGCAGAGGCCGTGTCGTTCCGCAATGGTGATGAAGGCGATGCGCAGGATATTGTACTCCGCAACGACTTCACCCACGTCCAGGCCATCATACAAACGCTGGACGCCGTGGACGGGTGAACTGCCGTTGGTGGGTTGGGCGGACACGTCGCCCTCGCGGACCAGTGTGAGGGCGCGCGTGATCTCCGCCACGATGTCGGGCATGTGATCGGTGAGCGTGGGTTTGTCGAGATTCAGATCGCTGAGGAGCTTGCCAGCCTGCAAGCGCCATTCGGCAATGATCTCTTCATGACTCTTGGCAAAAACTTCGGCCAGGTCCTCGACGGTGTAATGTTCTTGGGAAGGCATGGGCCAGACTGTGCACGCGACTGGGCTCGTTGGCCAGTGAGCAAATCCCCATCGCGGCGCTCTTCGGGACTAAACTTTTTGCGGGCTGGACGCGGGCGATTTGGGGAAGAGGCGGGGCTTCAGGACGCGGGCGAGTTCCAGTGCAATCAGCGGAAAAATGAGCCAGCGCGAGTCGTGCCAGTGGCCCTTGCCGGCGATGGTTTGGTGCCAGAGGAGGAGTGCGGCGGCCACGTAGGCGAGGCGGTGGAGGCGTTTCCAAGTGCGTCCGCCGAGTTTGCGCATGGACCAGTTGTTGCTTGTGAGCGCGAGGACGATGAGGAGGGTGAGCCCGGCGAGTCCGAACCAAATGAAGGGCTTGGAGAAGCTTTTCAAGATGGCAGCGGGGTCGCCCTCATAGAGCACATGGCAGGCGAAATGGAGCACGCCGTAGATGCAGGCCGCGACGCCGATCCAGCGGCGGTGGCGGTTGAGAGCCGCGACGAGGGGCGATTTCGAAAAGAGGACGCGCAACGGGGTGAGGGCGAGGACGGCGACGAGGAGCCAGATGGCGATCTGACCCGACTGGTGGAGGAGTTTTTCGAGGGGATTGGCTCCGAGATGGCCGGTGAGGAGCGGGACGATGAGGAGTCCGATGCCGAGCCCGAGCAGGATGACGAGCGCGGTGAGTTTGTGGCCAATGAGGCGCGAGAGGAGGAGCATCCAGCGGCGGAGTTAGAAGTTTTTCTTGAGGTCGAGCCCGGTGTAGAGCGCGGCGACTTCCTTTTCATAGCCGTTGAACTTGAGCGTGGGTTTCTTGCTGGAGAAAAAACCGCCGCCGATGACGCGTTCGCTGGCCTGGCTCCAGCGCGGATGATCGACCTCGGGATTGACGTTGGCGTAGAAGCCGTATTCGGAGGGAGCCATGGTGTTCCAGAGGGTGTCGGGTTGCTTGTCCACGAAGTCGATTTTGACGATGGATTTCGCGCCTTTGAATCCGTATTTCCACGGGACGACGAGGCGAATCGGCGCGCCGTTTTGGTTGGGCAGTTTTTTACCATAGAGGCCGGTGGCGAGGAAGGCGAGTTCGTGCCGGGCCTCGGCAATGGTGAGCCCCTCGGTATAGGGCCAGTGGAAGCTGCCATTGCGCTGGCCGGGGCAATGCTCGGGGTCGAGGAAGGAGGTAAACTGGATGTATTTCGCCTCGGGCTTGGGCGCGGCCAGATCGACGAGCCGGGCGAGCGGGTAGCCATCCCAAGGAATGACCATGGACCAGGCCTCGACGCAGCGGTGGCGGTAGTTGCGCTGCTCGACGGTGCCGAGGGCGGCGAGGAGATCGTCGATGGCAAAGGTGGCGGGCTTGTCGCAAAGGCCACCGATGGCGACGCTCCACGGGCGGGTTTTCCAGCCTTGGTTGGCGAGTGTGGCGGGCTCTTCCTTGGAGAGACCCCATTCGTAGAAATTATTGTAACTCGTGACGTCGGATTCCTTGGTGAGGGCGGTGCCGTCGAGTTTGTAGGAAGAATTGAGGGAAGCCGCGTCGGCGAACGATGGGAAGAGGGCGGTGCCAGCGAGTCCCATGCCGACGCGGACGAGGAATTCGCGCCGTCGCAAAAAATCCGAGTGCGAGGTGACGGCGGAGTCAGGCAATTCCCAAGAGCGTGATGGATTCATAGTTGGATGATTACTGGAGTTGAGCGACAAACGCCCGAGATATTCCCGAGTTATACGAGTTTCAGGCCACTGCGGATCAATCCTGTGTCGGGCGGTCCATGAGGGCGAGGATGTGGGTCTGCTTTTCGCCGTAGGTGAGGCTGTGAAAACGGCGGATTTCTTCGATGCGGCGGACGCCGTTCAGCGTGTCGAGGTGGCGGGTGTAGGTCTCGGCGAGTTCGCCGGTTTCGAGGTAGCGTCCGCGCAGATTCGGATCGGCGTAGGCGTGGGGTGTTTGGCTTTGAAACAAATGAAAGCGCAGCCAGCGGCGGTCCATCTGCGAGGTGCGCTGGGTTTTGCGGAAGAAGGCGACGAACATCAAAAGGACGAGATAGGTATCGACCTGGGCCTGAAGTTCGAGGTTGCGGATGAAGCTTTCGTCGGTGATGACGCGCTGGCCGTTTTTGAACTGGAGCGCGGCGTGCAGAGCGTGGTTGATTTCTTCCACGAAGGCGATGAGGGATTGGATGTTGGCGTTGTTAATGCCAGCGCGCGGGTCGTTTTTTTCGAGTTGCCCGATGAGCCAGCCGGAGTAGTAGATGCCGATGTGAAGCTGGTCGCCGGCGGTGCGGAGGAAGGTGCGGGCGAGTTCGCTGAGTTCCACGGCACTGGCTCCGGCGAGGCGGGTGAGTTGCTGGCAGCGGCGCGTGTCGATGAGGCAATCTTCGAGGTTGATCCCGACGCTGGCGTAGGTGCGCTCGAAGAGGCGCTGAATCTCGCTGAAGAGCGTGCTCATGGTTTTAGGAAATCAGAGGCAGATGGGTGTCGTCGCCCAGATTGATGAATTGGTCGGCCAAGCGGTTGAGCGCGAGCCGGACATCGTGAAAACGCTCGGCGAGGTTTCGGTAGATCGGAGTCAGATCGCAACGGCGTGCAACGCTGTGCTCGGCGGCGACTTTGTAGCTGGCGCTGCCCATTTCCTCGTAGAAACTGACATCCGGCGCGCCTCGCTCGCAACGGCGGCGAACATTCTCGTGGAGGATGCCGGAGATGAAGAGCGAGTAATTGCCGACGTGCGCACGAATCTGGAAGGTCTGGTGATCGTTGGCCCGGCGCAGGGCGAGCATAAGGTCCGATAAGTATGTAACTCCACCGCCGGTGGGAGATTCCATTTGGCTGGAGTTGGAGAACGCCGTGAGCAGCGACGCGACGTAGTCGGCCAGGGCGCGGTCACCGAGTGCTGTGTCTTTTAGGACAGCTCTGGTCAAAATGTAGAAGTAGAGCTGGGGCGAAATGGTCAGATGGCCCATTCCACTGAGGACGGCGTCGCGCAATCGATCGTGATCGAGGATGCAATCCCGCGCCTCCTGATCGGTGAGCAACTCGACGAGGGAGACCTCGCTTTCCGCTGATTGGGAGAGTGTGCGGACGATGTAACTGAAATCTTCCGCCGTGAACCGCGACCGACAATTAGCTTGTATCATCGGGTCTTAAGTATGAGCAGCCGACGTGCCAAATCAAGCGCGGACATTCCCACTTGCCGCAGTTGTGAACGAGCGTGTAGAAATTTCCCGCATGAATCCGTGCCTGTCTGTCGTGATGCCCGCCTACAACGAGGAAAAGACTCTCGCCGAAGTGGTGGCCGCCGTGCTCGCGCAAACGATGGTCGGCGAGCTGATCATCGTGGACGACGCCTCGCGCGACGGGACTTGGGGTGTGTTGGAAAAACTGGCGACGCAGGACTCCCGGATCAAGGCCTATCAGCACAAGACGAATGCCGGCAAAGGTGCAGCCTTGCGCACTGGCTTTGAGAATGCCACGCAGCCCTACGTTTTAATCCAGGACGCCGACTTAGAATACGATCCGGGCGAATACGCGAAACTGCTCGGCCCGATCTTGCGAGGACGCGCCGATGTGGTCTTTGGATCGCGGTTTCTCGGCTCCGAAGAGCATCGCGTGCTCTACTACTGGCACTCGGTGGGGAACCAATTTCTCACGACTTTGAGCAATATGTTCACGAACCTGAACATCTCCGACATGGAGACCTGCTACAAAGTGTTCCGCCGGGAAATCATCCAGCGCATCACCATCGAAGAGAATCGTTTTGGCTTCGAGCCGGAGATCACCGCCAAAGTCGCGAAAATGAACGTTCGCATCTACGAAGTCGCCGTTTCCTACCACGGCCGCACTTACGCCGAAGGCAAAAAGATCGGCTGGAAAGACGGCCTCAGCGCCATCCGCTGCATCCTGAAATACGGCATCCGGTAGAAAGTCCTCCGCAACTCATTTTTTGTGAAGAGGCGGGATGAGATACGCCAGCGATTGGGTGTTTTCCTTACCGCCGCGCGTGGAGAGATGAAGCATGAAATCGGAGAACAAGGCCCGGTCGGTTTTGAGGCCGAAATCAGGCTCGGCCAAAACCGGCAGCACTTCTGAAATGTTCGCCTGGAAGGTGGCCAGTTGCTGGCGAACCTCCGCCAAGTGTTCCGGCGCGACTTCGCACCACGGCAGCCGATAGACGACTTCCACACCTTTGGCCTGCATACGTTCGCGGAATTGTCGCAAGATTGGTTTCCAGCCTGGATGCATCGCGACCACAGGCTGGCCGCTGGCTAACGGATGCTCAAACGTCACTTTTTCCACAGCATAGCCAAACTCATCGACCCGCTTGCCTCGATAGCGAAACAACGGGAGATGCATTCCGCGTCGCGCGGTGTAATTAACGATCCGCCGCAAACCGGGGGTGGTGACGCTGAACCAGGAGCCGAGGGTTTCCGCTGGTGACATAGTGATGTAACCCGGATCGCCGCCGAACATCCACTGGCGCTTGCCCAGCGAAGCAGTGAAATTGGCCGCATCGCGGGTGGCGGCGGGTGCCGAATCAAACAAATCGGGCTCGATCGAGAGGACGACCAAGTCGCCGGATTTTGCCGAATCCTCTGCGTAGCCCAGCATGAACAAGGCACCGAGATTGGCCGCCAGCCCGAGGTTGATGCTGCTTCGGCCCGTCTCTTTTTGAAGGAGGACGGCATCGACTCCAAAGAGGACACTGGAGCCGCCCACGACCAATATCCGCTGGGGAGCGTTCTGACTTTTTTTCAAAGCATCCGCCTTGATTTGGACCAGATCGAGCAGCCAGCGCGTGTCAGGGCTCACCCGGAGGTTGAATGCCGCGCCTGCACACCACGCCAGCAGGACCACAAGAAGAAGAAGCAACAGGCGTTTCATGGCTAAAAGGCGAAGTAAATAAATTGCCCCTCGCCGCTCGCGGCGCCGATGGCGACGACAGCCGCAAGCCCCAAACATGCAGGCCACGAGAGCAACGCGGCGTAGGGATTTTCCGCCTTCCTGCGCCCTAGCATTTCGATCAGCAGAACGAAAAAGCAGAGGGAGCAGATCACGATCAGCGGAGCCCAATCCGTGATGGCATAGGCGTGCCGGACCTCGCGCAAGCTGCCCGTTGAATAGGCGGACGGCGTCAGCAGCAGGCGGATTTTTTTTTCCAGAAGAGAAAGATCAGACTCGTAAAAGAACAGCCAGGAAAAGGTCACTGCCACCGATGTGAGCAGCCAGCCGATCACACGCGGCATCGCATATCCGACCTTGGAAAACCATCCGTGCATCACCAGCAACGCTCCATGAGCCGCGCCCCAAAGCAGGAAATTAAAACCCGCGCCGTGCCACATGCCGGATATAAGGAAGACGGCGAAAATATTGAACTCCCAGACTCCGCGCCGGTTGCCGCCGAGCGGAAAATAGACGTAATCGCGAAACCAGGTGCTCAGCGTGATGTGCCAGCGCTGCCAAAATTCTCGGATGCTGCAGGCCGAATACGGCGCAAGGAAATTCATTGTCAGCCGCACACCGAGGATTCTCGCCACGCCTAGTGCAATAAAGCTGTAACCGGCAAAGTCGAAATAAATTCGCAGCCCGAACAGGATCGAAGTCAGCCAGACTGTCCACGGATTATCACTCACCCCGCGCAAAATAAACGGACTGAGATTGTCCGCCAGCACGAGCTTGTAGAATAAACCGAGGACCAGCCAGGGGCAGCCGTCTAGCAGGGTAGCCACCGAGACTCTCCAGCGAAAACCGGTGATCTGCGGCAGCAGCGAGGCACGCCGTTCGATCGGCCCTGCCACGATCTGCGGGAAAAAAGTGACGAAATTAAAGAAGTTGAGCAGCCGCGGCAGTTTTTCATTCCGGCGCAAGGTGTCCACGCCGAGCGCGATCAATTGAAAAGTGTAAAAGGAGATACCCGCCGGGATGTAATTTCTCGGTGCATTCCACCCCAGATGCAGCACTCGGTTGAGCAGGAAATCGCCGTATTTGAACCAGACCAGCGGCAGCAGATTCACAGTGATAAATAGGATTTCCAGAACCAGCCGACGGCGTTTGCCGGATCGTAGCGCGGCCTGCAGCACGATGAAGCTGAAACCCAACTCAGCGACGTGAATCGCAAAAGAGAGCCGGTCCGCGAAATAGAAAAGGAGCAGGCTCGTTCCTAGCAGACTGGCCCGGTCAAACTGCGCCAGATGAGAAAATCCCCGGGCCGCCAACACGGCGCGGAAGGATAGGATCGAGCCCAGGCAGAGCAGGAGCAGAAGCCAAAATTCGACACTGACAAAATTCATTCGCTTGAAGCTTGGAGCGTTTTCCCTCGCAGAAAAGTTTCTTTTGGTTTTTTTGTAAGGGATGCAGCGTCTCCTCGTCACGGGTTCCTCCGGCCTTATCGGCTCCGAAGTCTGTTCTTATTTCTCCAAAATGGGCTTCGCCATCCATGGCGTGGACAACAATCAGCGCGCTGTTTTTTTCGGCGCCCAAGGCGATACGCGCTGGAATCAGGAGCGGCTGCTAAGAGATCTGCCCGACTTTGCGCATCACGAACTCGATATTCGCGATCGCGCGGGCGTGCTGGACTTAGTGAAAACTCTCCGGCCCGATGTCATCATTCACACGGCGGCGCAGCCTTCGCACGACAGGGCGGCAGCGATTCCCTTCGACGACTTCGACACAAACGCCGTCGGGACTTTGAATCTATTGGAAGCCGCCCGGCAGTTTGCGCAGGAAGCGCCGTTCGTTCACATGTCCACCAACAAAGTCTATGGCGACGCCCCGAATCGAATCCAACTCGTCGAAAAAGACACGCGCTGGGATTTCGCCGATCCGGAATACGCGGGTGGCATCGCGGAAACTTTCAGCATCGACCAGTCGAAGCATTCGCTCTTTGGAGCGTCGAAGGTCGCGGCCGATGTGATGGTGCAGGAATACGGCCGTTATTTTGGAATGCCGACCTGCTGTCTGCGCGGCGGCTGTCTCACCGGGCCAAATCACACCGGAGTCGAGTTGCATGGCTTTCTGAGCTACCTCGTGCGCTGCAATCTGGAGGGTCGCGAATACAAGATTTTCGGCTATAAGGGAAAGCAGGTGCGCGACAACATTCATTCGCTCGACGTCAGCCGTTTCATGCACGCCTTTGTGGAAAATCCCCGGAGCGCGGAGGTTTACAATCTCGGCGGCGGCAAGGCCAACTCGGTCTCGATCCTGGAGGCGTTTCAGATCACCACGAGCTTCACCGGACTGGAGCAACACTCGACTTACCTCGACGAAAACCGCATCGGCGATCACATCGTTTACTACAGCGACCTCCGCAAAATGCGCTCCCATTATCCGTCGTGGGACATCACAATCTCAGTCGAGGAAACCATCGGCCAAATCGTCGAGGCTTGGAAAAAGCGGATGAGCTGAGTTCCATTGTTATCTCCCCATGCGCGTTTTCATCACCGGTATTTGCGGCTTCGTCGGAAGCACCCTGGCCCTCGCCCTCCGCGAATCTGTCGAAGGCATCGAGGTCTTCGGCTGCGATAATTTCATCCGCCCCGGCAGCGAGACCAATCGCCAGCGTCTGCGGCTCGCGGGCATCTCCGTTTTCCACGCCGACATCCGCAACAGCACCGATATCGACGCCCTGCCCCAGGCCGATTGGGTGATCGACGCCGCCGCCAATCCCAGTGTGCTCGCCGGCGTCGATGGCAGCAGCAGCCGCCAAGTCATGGAGCACAACCTTTTCGGAACCATCAATCTCCTCGAATACTGCAAGCGCCACCAGGCGACTTTTACTCTCTTGAGCACGAGCCGGGTCTATTCCATTCCGCCGTTGGCAAATCTCCCACTCGTTGCCAGAAACAACGCCCTCGCCCTCGATGACACCCAATCGCTTCCGCCTGGCGCCTCCGTCCGAGGCATTTCGGAAACATTTTCCACTGCCGCTCCGGTCTCGCTCTACGGCAGCACCAAGCTCGCTTCCGAGGCGCTGGCGCTCGAATACGGCGAGGCCTTTTCCTTCCCCGTCTGGATCAACCGCTGCGGCGTCCTCGCCGGCCCCGGACAATTCGGACGCGCCGATCAGGGAATCTTCAGTTTTTGGCTAAATTCCTGGCTGCGCCAGCTGCCATTGAAATACATCGGCTTCGGCGGCCACGGACATCAGGTGCGCGATTGCCTGCATCCGCGGGATCTCCTGCCTGTGCTCACGCAGCAATTCACCGCCGGCCTGGACCGGACTCGTCCGCGCACACTTAACCTCAGCGGCGGTGAGGCGAGTTCCATCTCCCTCGCACAACTCAGCGACTGGTGCCGCCAGCGTTTCGGCGAACACGCCATCGCCTCCGACCACACTCCGCGTCCCTACGACATCGGCTGGATGGTGCTGGATTCCTCCGCCGCCCGCGAGCATTGGCAATGGCAGCCTGCGACTCCGATTCAAGACATCCTCGAGGAAATCGCCGCGCACGCCGAGCAACACCCCGGCTGGATGCAACTTTCCTCCCCATGAACACCCCGATTCCACTGCAACTCCTCTCCATCGTCATCCCCGCGCGCGACGAGGAAGGCTGCGTCGCCTCCACCGTTCACCACCTGCATTTGGAACTGAAACTCCGCGGCGTTCCCCATGAAATCATCGTCGTCGATGATGGGAGTTCCGATCGAACTTGGGAGATTCTACAAACCGAAGCCGCGCAAATGCCCGAGCTGCGTCCCATGCAAAATGACGGATTGCACGGCTTCGGACGCGCCATCACCTTCGGACTCGATGCCATGCGCGGCGACGCGGTGGTCATCATGATGGCCGATGAATCCGACGATGCCCGCGACGTGGTGCGTTACTGGGAGAAACTCAACGAAGGCTACGACTGCGTCTTCGGCAGCCGCTTCACCAAGGGCGGCGGCGTCATCGATTATCCCCGGATCAAACTTTTCATGAACCGGATGGCCAACGCCTTTATCCGCATCCTTTTCCGGCACGGCCTGAACGACACCACCAACGCCTTCAAAGCCTACCGTAAAACCGTCATCGACGGCGTGCGCCCGATCCTTTCGCCGCACTTCAACATCACGGTGGAACTCCCCTTGAAAGCCATCATCCGCGGCTACAGCTATACCACGATGCCCATTACCTGGCGCAACCGCCGACACGGCGTGGCCAAACTCAAAATCCGCGAAATGGGCAGCCGCTACCTCTTCATCTGTCTCTACGTCTGGCTGGAAAAATACTTCAGCCGCGGCGACTACAAAAAACCATGAGCGCCAATTCACCGACCGATCTCAGCAAAATTTACCAGCAGCGTTTCGAGGCCAGCCTGGCCTACCGCAAAGCCATCTGGCAGACTTTGATCTCCGGCTTTTTTGCCGAATATCTTCGTCCCGACGCCGTGGTCCTCGATCTCGGCTGTGGCTACGGAGAATTTATCAATCAAGTCCAGGCCGCCCAGCGTTACGGCATGGACTTGAACCCGGACACACGCCAGAGACTGTCGCCAGAGGTGACCTTTCTGGAGCAGGATTGCTCGACCCGCTGGCCGTTGCCGGACCATTCGCTGGATGTCGTCTTCACGAGCAATTTCTTCGAGCATCTGCCGGATAAATCCGCCCTCGGACGCACTCTCGATGAAGCGTGCCGCTGTCTCAAAGAAGGCGGACGCCTGATTGCGCTGGGCCCCAATATCAAATATCTCCCCGGCACGTATTGGGATTTCTGGGATCACCATCTGGCCCTCACTGAACTTTCCCTTGAGGAAGCCCTCACCAACCGCACGATGGCCATCGAGAAATCGATCCCGCGTTTCCTCCCCTACACCATGGCGCGCGGCTGGCAGCCCCCGCTCGCCTTTGTGGCACTCTTCCTGAAACTGCCATTTCTCTGGAAGTGGTTTGGCCGCCAGTTTCTCGTCGTGGCCCGCAAGCCGGCTGCGACGAAAACGTAACACGGATTCTGCTGCAAATTGCTTGGCATCCTCACGGCAAGCCTCTCTATTGGCTCTCCCCCTTTTTCATGACCCAGCCCGGCCCAGACATTATCGTGGTGATTCCTATCTATAATGAGGAAGCCAATATCCAGAAGGTCGCATTGGAATGGAACACTGCCTTGGCTTCAACGGGTGCCAGTTTTCAGATTCTGGCGATCAACGATGGTTCACGCGATGGCACAGCGGCTGTGATTGACCAGCTTTCCGCAAAAATCCCCGCGATCCGCGCCATCCACAAGGCGAATTCAGGCCACGGGCGCAGTTGCCGTCACGGATACGAAATGGCGCTTCGGGAAGGAGCCCGCTGGATTTTCCAGATCGACTCCGATGGACAATGCGACCCATCCTACTTTTCCGAATTTTGGGCGCAGAAGGACGGGCATGACTGCGTTTTTGGGTTTCGCTCGGAACGCGGCGATGGCATGGGTCGGAAGCTCATTCAGATCTGCTGCCGCTGGGCCACGGGTTTTGCTACGTTGAAAGACTTGAAAGATCCAAACGTTCCATACCGTCTCATGCGCCGGGAGGTGATGGAAAAAGCCATCGCGGGAATACCCGCAGATTTTAACCTGCAAAATATCGCGCTCACCCTCCGCTTATTTCGCCAGAAGGAGGTGCGCTGGAAATTTATCCCCATCAAATTCCGTCCAAGGCAGGGCGGCTCCAACAGTATCAATTATCTGAATATTATCAGCCTCGGATGGGAGATGCTGGGGGATTTGAAGCGTCTCCGGCGCGAACCATGACGGGCAGTGGCCAGATGACGTGGGGGCCTGTGAAGGAGCGCATTCTTTTTTGCGTTAGCCTGGCAGCAGGATTTTTCATCATCAGCCAGCAAAGCCTCTGGATCGATGAGGCTCATAGTGCCTTGAAGGCGATGCAACCCGATCTCGCCTCATTTTTTCGGACGCTGGTTTCAGATGGCGGCTCCGACCTGCAAATGCCCGGATACATGCTCTGGCTCTGGGGTTGGGAAAAAATCTTCGGTCACAGCGAGTACGCGCTGCGTCTGGCCAATCTGCCCTGGTGGCTGCTGGCACAAGGGGTGACAATCCGGTTTTTTGGAAAAAAATCCGGCTTCTTTTGGGTCGGCAGCCTACTTTTTCTGCTGCATCCCTTTGTTTGGTACTATCTGGATGAAGCCCGTCCCTATGCGATGCAAATGGCAGGGGCGACTCTGCTGGCCATCGGAATTTTCGAGGCTCAAAACCCGGAGCGCTCCATTAAAAATTGGTTTTTGTGGGGCAGCTGCGGGGCCGTTTTGATGGGGATTACCAGTTTGCTAGCTTTTCTGTTTTCGGGAACTGGCCTGATCGTGCTGACATTTCTGCTTCTGTCTGAACGATCAACCCGCCAGCCAAAAACTTGGCTGCGCATCGTGCCCGCGCTGGCTGTTTTTTCGGCGACCGGCATTTATTACCTCTGGACGTTGTGCATTGGCGCGAGGGCCACCAATGGAACCGGCGGCACCGGATGGAGCAACCTTCTCTATGTGAGCTATGAGCTTTTAGGGTTTTCTGGCGTGGGCCCCTCTCGCATCGAATTGCGGCAAAATGGCGCGGGTGCCTTGCGTCCCTATCTGCCTGAACTTGCCTTATACGGCCTCGCCAGCTGCGTGATGCTTGTGGCCACTGTCCGAGAGTTAGGTTCAAAGATGGTCGTCGTCTGGGCGACCTATTTGTTGCCACCAGTTTTATTGATTCTAATGATTGGAGTCTTTAAAGATTTTCGTGTTTTGGGGCGGCATTTCACACCCGTTCTCCCGGTTATTCTTCTGGCTTGGGCAAGCTGCCTGGCCGTCTGGCATCGTAAAAACCCCCGGTCTGCGATAGGGTTAGGCACGTTGCTCCTTCTCCTGATGCTAACATCCTCGCTGTGCCTTCGCCTGAGTCCGCGCCATGGAAAAGACAACTACCGGGGGGCGGCGAAACTGGCGAAGTCAGCTCTTGCACAAAATAAAATTGTCTGGTGGGCGGCCGATCTTGCCGCAGCAAAATATTACCAAATCCCATTCACGGGAGCCGGGTCTGCTGTGGATGTGCGACAAAGCCGTTTCGAGGATTTCGCGAAATCCCCCCTTCCAAATCTGATCCTTTTATCCAAGCCCGATGTTTACGATTCACATGGTGATCTCCTGCGCTACTTGCATGATGTGCCGCTGAAACAAACCGCTACTTTGCAGTCGTTCACGATATGGGAGGACGCTCGCTAACTCATACTTGCGACTAAACGAGTAGCGCGATGAATGAAGACGTGGAATAAATCTCGCCACCCTGTCGTTCCGACGTTGCATTTATCTTGTGAATTCTAATTTCCGGATTTTTCCTTTTTTGATCACTGCTGGCGGCCTGCTTTTGGCTTTGTTCCTAGGCCGACTTGTGGGTGAATCCAACACAAGGATGCTGGCCATGATTTTTGGCGGTATCGCAGTCATTTGTGTCTGCCTTTGGCTTAAAACCCGCATTTGGCTGCTTATCCCCCTTTGCTGGGGGCTGACGGGGAAAATCAGCCTCCTTCCCCTGCCCTTCAGCGTCCGCGATTTGAGTGTGCTTCTCGTCACCGGAATGTTTGGAGTTTTGTTTGCGCTGAAAATGGTGCGTCTTAAGTCACAGACAGGATGGTTGGAGGTTTTAGTCGCGATCAATGTGACCTACGTCGCGTCCATGTTTATTAGGCACCCGGTTGGGACTAGCGCATTTGGCTCAGTCATGGTGGGCGGGCGCCCCTATTTTGACATATTAATCGCGCTGATCACTTTCTTGGTTTTGCGCAGCGTCACGATCTCTCCCCGGCAAGCCAGAATCTTTCCTTTTTTCCTCTTGGCGGGTTCGTTGATGGTAACGGTGCTCAATCTAATTGTAAGGTTGTTCCCGCCCCTCGTTGCGATCATTGCTCCTTTATATTCTGGAATCAATGTGCAGGGGTATATGGAGGCAGAGGGGTATAAAAGTGCAGCTGATCCCACTGTAAAGCGTTATGGCGAACTCGTAGGGCCTGGCTCGACTATCTTACAGATATTATGCTCTTATTTTCGCCCGCTCTCGTTATTGGTACCCACCCATCCCTTTAGGACAATACTATTTTTTCTCGGCGGCCTTGGAATGCTCTATTCGGGATTCCGAAGCTCCATCATAGCCTCGGGATTTTTCTTTCTTTTTGCAGCCTATTTTCAAGGTGGGACTCGCGACCTGTTTAATAGCATTTTCGTTGGAATTTCCGGCCTGGTATTACTATTGGTTTTTCAATTATTCGTTGGGTTGCCGCTACAGGCTCAACGGGCATTGAGTTTTATTCCCCTCATTCCGTGGAATGAGCAGGCCAAGGCAGATGCAGACGACTCGTCTCAATGGCGCATCGACATGTGGAAGATGGTGTTGAATGAGAAGAAATACATTAACGACAAGGTCTGGGGCGATGGCTTTGGGTTCACAGCCTATGAATTAAATATCATGGTTGAAGCGGATTTTGGCGGCACTGGCTTCATAGGCGGAGCGGTTCAGGAGGCGTTTATGATTAATGGCACGTTCCACAGCGGTCCTCTCTCCACTATCCGCTATGCAGGCGTCGTTGGCTTGATCTTGTTTTTGGCATGGAATTTCCACCTCAGTTTTCAAGCGCCCAAATTGATCCGGCTGGCACGGGGCACTCCTTATTTCCCTGCCACTCTTTTTCTCATTATGCCCATGATATACTTGCCGCTATTTTTTATCTTTATTTTTGGTGGCTATGAAAGTGCCTTCCCGGATCTGTTATTCACAAGCGGCCTTTTTAGCATGCTTAAAAATTCTCTAATCCAATATCGCGAAAATCTAAAGATTGCTTAGTTAAACGAAATCGCATGCGAAGCAATACCATACACATCGTAGCAGGCCGCGCGGAACGCCATTACTGGGGAGATCTCTGGCGTTTTCGTGAGTTGCTCGCCTTTCTGGCCTGGCGCGATATTTTGGTCCGCTACAAACAGACTGTTATCGGCCTCCTCTGGGCGATTCTTCGCCCAGTGCTCACCACCGTTGTATTCGTGTTTGTTTTCAGCAAACTGGCCAAAATGCCTTCCAACGGAGTGCCTTATCCCCTGCTCGTTTTCTCCGCCATGCTGCCTTGGCAATTCTTCGCCTCTGCCCTTTCAGAGGCCAGTAACAGCCTGATCGGCAACGCCAATCTTGTTTCCAAGATTTACTTTCCTCGCCTGATTGTGCCCACAAGCTCCGTCATCGTGGCCTTTGTCGATTTCCTCATCTCCTGCGCCATTCTGGCAGTGATGATGATCTACTACCAATTCACACCCACCTGGCACATTCTGCTGCTGCCGGTGTTCACATTCATTGCTTTCATAGCTGCGTTTGGTGCGGGCATTTGGCTGGCCGCACTCAATGTGGAATACCGCGATTTTCGTTACGTCATCCCCTTCATTGTGCAGTTCGGACTGTATGTCTCACCAGTGGGATTCAGCAGCATCGTCGTTCCCGAGAAATGGCGACTGCTTTATTCGTTGAATCCCATGGTGGGGGTTATTGAAGGCTTCCGTTTCTGTGTAACTGGCTCCAAAACAGCCATTTATCTTCCCGGTTTTGCGTTATCCATGGGAGTGGTGCTGGCTGTGGCAGTGAGCGGAATTTGGTATTTTCGTAAAACAGAACGTGCTTTTGCCGATGTTATCTGAACACGCCACTATCAGGGCAACCGACTTCCCCCAACGGGCAACCGACTTCCCCCAACGGGCAACCGACTTCCCCCAACGGGCAACCGACTTCCCCCAACGGGCAACCGACTTCCCCCAACGGGCAACCGACTTCCCCCAACGGGCAACCGACTTCC